>JAFZFL010000233.1 GCA_017555925.1 Bacteroidales bacterium
CCTCATGGCTCTTCAATCTTCCCCCCGAAAAGATTGAAATTGTCGTACACCCGCAATCCATTGTACACTCATTGGTCCAGTTCACAGACGGATGTCTCAAAGCTCAACTTGGCGCTCCAGACATGAGGGTCCCTATTCAATATGCCCTCTCTTACCCCCAAAGGGTTGGTCTCGATACCCAAAGAATATCTCTTCCGGAATTGGGACAACTCACCTTCCGTTCTCCAGACAGGGAGAAGTTCCCTGCAATAGATCTTGCCTACTCCGCACATAAACGGGGAGGAAATATGGCCTGCATTATGAATGGGGCAAATGAGGTTGCCGTTGCCGCACTGCTCAATGAAAAGATTCTCTTTGGCAAGATACCTTATATAATAGAGAAGACAATGGAGAGATGCAGCTTTATACCTTCGCCTACAATTGAGGAGATATACAACACCCATAAGGAGGCTATGGCTATTGCATCTGACCTCATATAACAGGCAAACCGGGCCTTACACCCCCACTGCAAGAAACTACAATCTTCCACAGCGCGTAATATTCTAATTATCAGACAGGTTACGCAGTGCCGTGCAAGATTTAAAAATAGATTTTTAATTATATTAAACTTAACTTTGCACAAATTTTCAAACTGATATGGTTGTACTTATAAAAATACTGCAGATGATTCTGGCTTTGAGCATTCTTGTGCTTATCCACGAATTCGGACACTTTCTGTTTGCCAGAATCTTCAAGATTAGAGTTGAAAAATTCTATCTTTTTTTTGACCCTTGGTTCAGCATCTTCAAATATAAACCTAAAAACAGCGATACCGAATATGGCATTGGATGGTTACCGTTAGGCGGATACTGCAAAATATCGGGAATGATTGATGAGTCTATGGATAAGGAGGCAATGAAACAGGCTCCAAAACCATGGGAGTACAGATCAAAGCCCGCTTGGCAAAGATTCTTTGTAATCTTTGGTGGAGTTCTCTTCAACTTTATTCTTGCGGTAATCATATATACCGGCATACTTGCAGCTTGGGGCGAAGAGTATATCAAGAACTCAGATGTAACTACCGGTATAAGAGTAAATGAACTTGCTTATGAAATCGGCTTCAGAAACGGCGACCGCATAATCTCCTTTGAAGAGCATCATACCGACAACTTCCAGGAGCTTCAGGTAGACCTTGTAAGAACCCAGGCCAAATATGCCAAAGTGCTTAGAGAGGGCGACACCGTTACCGTAAACATTGATGAATCATACATTCCGGCAATACTCAACACCCGCGGAATGTTTGATTTTGGCATACCTTATATAATAGATGCCATTCCCGACAGTTCGATAAATGCAAATTCGGGACTCAAACCTGAAGACCGTATAATTGCCCTCAATGGCACCAATGCAGAGTATCTGCTTGATGCACTTGAGTTCCTTACCAACCACAAAGGAGACTCGCTTGTTGCAACAGTGGCAAGAGAGAACGAACTTCTCCTGATTCCGATTGTAACAGATACTACCGGCAAAATGCAGGTTTTCCCAAAATCACAGCTTGCCGACTTTTACACCATAACCAAGAGGGAGTACTCATTCTTCTCTGCAATTCCGGCAGGCTTCAACAAGACCATAAAAACTGTAGGCAACTATTGGAAAGAGCTTAAACTCATCTTCTCTCCAAAGACCGAGGCCTACAAATCTGTTGGAAGCTTCATAACAATAGGTTCAATCTTCCCTGACACATGGAATTGGAAAATATTCTGGAACCTTACGGCATTCTTGTCTGTTATGTTGGCAGTACTTAACATATTGCCTATACCTGCACTTGATGGAGGACATCTGCTCTTCACTCTATATGAGATGATAACAGGCAAAAAACCGAGCGACAAGTTCCTTGAATATGCCCAGACCGCAGGAATGATAATACTCTTTGCCATTATGATTCTGGCTCTTGGAAATGACTTTTTAAGATTATTCAACTAATACATATAACAATTATGAAGGCTTATTTGAAAATATACCCGAAACTTCAACTTATCCTTGCTTTCATTTTAACAATTACTCTTACTGCAGGCTGTAAGGAGAGCGGAATACAACTGAAGCAATCTGTAAGCGGTAAAGCCGGAGAGATAGTTATTGTTGCCAACAAAGTCTACTGGGAATCTGAACCGGGAACACTTTTAAGGAACATTCTTGCTTGTGATTATCCTCTTCTTCCCCAAAAGGAGCCTTCTTTTACACTTATAAATATTCCTGAGAGTGCGTTTACAAATATTTTTCAGATACACAGAAATATTATAATTGTAAAGACGGATGAGAAACTCACCGAACCGAAATTTATAATTCAGGAAGATGTCTGGTCGGCCCCACAAACTGTAATAACAATTGCAGCTGACAACATAACCTCACTCTCTGAATTGATTGAGAAAAAGAGAGAGACAATATTCAACACTTTTGAGCAGAGCGAACGTAACAGGGTTATACGAAATTCAAAAAAATATGAAGAACGCTCCTTAAGGAATATAGTTGCCGAAACATTTGGAGGCTCCCCATATTTTCCAAACGGCTATTCTCTTAAGAAGAAGACAGATGACTTCATTTGGATCTCGTATGAAACAACATACACAAACCAGAGTCTGCTAATTTACAAATACCCTGTAAAAGACTCTACAACAATGACGCTCGAAGGACTTATTGCAGCGCGCAATGAGGTTATGGAGAAGAATGTGCCAGGCATGCTTGAAGGCAGCTATATGACCACTACCATGATTAAGGAGAGGGAACCCCAACTTAAATGGGTAAAATATATAGATCGCTCATTTGGAGAGTTGAGAGGTTTGTGGGAGGTACAGAATGATTATATGGGAGGTCCTTTTGTACAACATGCATTTTATGACAAAAGCGGTAAAAACATTATAGTTGTTGAGGGTTTTGTTTACGCACCAAGATACGACAAAAGGAATTACTTGCGACAGGTAGAATCAATAATTTACTCTTTTGATTGGGCTGAAAACTTCAGCAGATA
>JAFZFL010000018.1 GCA_017555925.1 Bacteroidales bacterium
TCAATGGCTGAAAAATTAGCTGCAGAGATACTAGCTGCATACAATAATGAGGGTGCTGCCTTCAAGAGAAAAGAAGACATGCACAAAATGGCTGAGGCCAATAAAGCATTTGCTCACTTCCGTTTTTAGTACTACCAAGGTAAAATGGCAAGAGATTTAAAATTCACTAGAAATATCGGTATCATGGCTCATATTGATGCCGGTAAAACAACAACTTCCGAGAGGATTTTGTTCTACACTGGTAAAACCCACAAAATTGGTGAGGTTCACGAGGGTGGCGCTACTATGGACTGGATGGTTCAGGAGCAGGAGAGAGGTATTACAATTACATCTGCTGCTACTACAGCTTTCTGGAACTATAAAGGCGATACATATCAGATCAACTTGATCGATACCCCAGGCCACGTTGACTTTACAGTGGAGGTGGAGAGATCATTGCGCGTACTTGATGGTACAGTTGCTACATTCTGTGCGGTAGGTCGTGTACAACCACAGTCTGAGACAGTTTGGAGACAAGCTGACAAATACAGAGTTCCAAAGATTGCTTATGTAAACAAAATGGACCGTATTGGTGCAGACTTCTTGGCTGTAATCAGTGAGATGAAAGAGAAATTGGGTGCTAACGCAGTTCCAATCTGTCTTCCTATAGGTGCTGAGGATAAATTCCAAGGTATCATTGACCTTATTGCTATGAAAGGTTATTTCTATGACCAGGAGAGCAAAGATCTAGTAAACTACGAAATTAGAGAGATTCCTGAACATCTTCGTGATGAGGCAGAGGAGTGGAGAGGCAAACTTATCGAAGCCGCTGCTGAGTATGACGATGCTCTAATGGAAAAATTCTTTGAGGATGCAGACAGCATTACTGAGGAGGAGGTTATTGCAGCTTTGAGAAAAGCTACAATTGATATGGCCGTAGTTCCTGTATGTTGTGGTTCATCTTTCAAAAATAAAGGTGTTCAGTTCCTATTGGATGCTGTAATGAGATATTTGCCTTCACCACTTGATAAAGGTGATGTTGAGGGTACAAATCCTCGTACAGATGAGACTGTAACACGTAAATCAAATGTAAAAGAGCCTTTCTGTGCTCTTGTATTCAAAATTGCTACTGACCCATTCGTTGGTCGTTTGGCATTCTTGAGAGCTTATTCTGGTAAACTTGATGCCGGTTCTTACGTGTTGAATACCCGTTCAGACAAGAAAGAGCGTGTAGCAAGACTTTACCAAATGCACTCAAACAAACAAAACCCTATTGAGTTTGTAGAGGCAGGTGACATCTGTGCTGCAGTAGGTTTCAAAGATCTTAGAACAGGTGATACCATCTGTGATGAGAACCATCCTATTGTACTTGAGTCTATGACTTTCCCTGATCCTGTTATTGGATTGGCAGTTGAGCCTAAGACTCAGAAAGACCTTGACAAATTGGGTATTGCCCTTGGCAAGCTATCTGAGGAGGACCCTACATTTACCGTTAAGGCAGACCACGATACAGGTCAAACCATCATCAGCGGTATGGGTGAGCTTCACTTGGATATCATTGTTGACCGTCTAAGAAGAGAGTTTGGTGTTGAGATTAACCAAGGTGCTCCTCAGGTTAACTACAAAGAGGCTATCCGTTCTACAGTTCAACATCGTGAGGTGTTCAAGAAACAATCAGGTGGTAAAGGTAAATTTGCCGATATCATTGTTGAGATTGGACCTGCAGATGAGGGCGTAGTTGGTTTGCAGTTTGTTGACGAGGTTAAAGGTGGTAACATTCCTAGAGAGTTCATCCCAGCTGTAGAGAAAGGTTTCAAAGCTGCTATGGCAAATGGTGTTCTTGCAGGTTACGAGGTTACATCAATGAAAGTTATCCTTAAGGATGGTTCATTCCACCCGGTAGACTCTGATGCTTTGTCATTTGAGATTTGCGCTCGTCAGGCATTCCGTAAAGCATTGCCTAAAGCAACTCCAGTTATTATGGAGCCTATTATGTCTCTTGAGGTTGTAACTCCAGAGGATTATATGGGTGATGTAATCGGCGACCTTAACAAACGTAGAGGCCAAATTACAAGCATGGATGCTAAATCTAATGCAAGAATCGTTAACGCTAAAGTTCCACTATCAGAGCAGTTCGGTTATGTAACTATCCTTAGAACTTTGTCTTCTGGTAGAGCTACCAGCACAATGACATTCTCTCACTATGCAGAGTTGCCTACAACTCTTGCTAAAGAGGTAATTGAGAAGTCTGGTCACAAAGGACTTGGTGATGACGAAGAGTAAAATGAATTATAAATTGGTTAACAATATATAAAATGAGCCAAAAGATAAGAATTAAACTAAAATCTTACGATCACGCATTGGTTGACAAGTCAGCTGATAAAATCGTAAAAACAGTAAAAGCTACTGGCGCTGTAGTTAGCGGTCCTATTCCACTTCCTACCGACAAAAAGATCTTTACTGTTAACCGCTCAACATTCGTGAACAAAAAATCTCGCGAGCAGTTTGAGTTGAATTCTTTCCGCCGTTTGTTGGACATCTATAGCTCTACTCCTAAAACTGTAGACGCTTTGATGAAACTTGAATTGCCAAGCGGTGTTGAAGTAGAAATCAAAGTCTGATTTTGATAAAATAAAAATATTCACTATCTTTGCGGTCGCAAATGCCAGTAATGGCACTTGCGATCACAAAAGAAGTGATTGAAAGGTCACACAAAAATAGTGATTAGGTCCTATAGCTCAGTTGGTTAGTAGCACCTGACTCATAATCAGGGGGTCGCTGGTTCAAGCCCAGCTGGGACCACAAAGAAATTACACTAAAATCAAGCACTTACGATGTTTCGTAGGTGCTTTTTTCATTTAATAGCCCACCGATGGCTGTTGCTTTTTCCGTCGGCTCCTGTTGCTGAACTGCGCCTTGTTTTCTACCACTTACCTTTTGCGAAAAATTTAGGAGTCATACCCGCGAACAAGTTCTTCACACAGTCCAATGTCCATATTCACTTCGCCCTGGAGGAGATATTGCTCTTTGCGGTTTATGAGTGAGTTGAGTATCTCTTGGGCGGCAGCGGTGTTGTGGTTTAAGAGAAGTTCTATTGCAAAAAGGATTCTCTCTTTTGAACTCATTACTTTGCGGTACTGCTCAAGGTACTTTTTAATCTCTTCGGTGAGAAGCTCTTTTGCAAACTCAATGCGCCCGGTAGTCAGGGAGGTGAAGATAAGTTCGCAAGCAATCTCCTTTACGAAAAGAGGTATGATTTTATCTCTGTTGTTCCACGCCTCTGCCAATATCTGATGAGCCTCTTCCATATTGCCGCAATCCATAACATAAGAGGCCTTCATAAGCTTGGTGGTAAGTTGTATATGATCTGAATAGTCAAAATTCTCTTCAGCTGTTTCAAACCACTCTTTATTCATAGTGCTGGGTCTTACACCCTCCTGAATAAGGGCATTTGCCCAAAGCTGTATACACATAGCCCTTTTGGCACTCAGATTTTTATTGAGCATTTTAATATTGTAGCCGTCGTTAGTCATACCTCCAACTTTAACAGGTATACCATTAATGATTGCCATAAAGAGTCCGGTAAGGGCAAAAATAAAGCAGAAAGTCTTTGCAAGAGGGGCGCTGCATAAGAAGAAAAGGGTAATGGCAACCGCACTCAATATAAGATTGACCAGAAATCCTCCTGCATTATAGAGGTTTGTGTTTATCTCCTCTACGGGTCTGTCGGGAGGCGTAAGGAGGCACTGCCCGCCTGTACCTGCAATTTTGAATCTCTTCAAACGGTATTTGCCGTTACTTTTAAGCAGGGTAAAGTTGAATATTCTGAATGATATAAATTTGTATCCCGAGAGTAATCCTGCTATAAGATGCCCACCCTCGTGACAGACAATATGAACAGACACGGCTATTGCAAAACTGGCTATGGAGAAGAGGATTATACCACTAATTTCAAGAAAATCAATACTTTTGAATTTGGCAAGGAATTCAGTTAGGGTGAGGTCTGTGGCAAGTACGACAAATAGGGTTGAAATTGAAAATCCTATTGCAGCGCCAACAAGAAGGCCTCCTATAAGTTTGAAAATTTGTTTCATTGGGGCATTAATAATTATGGGCGCAAGATACTAAATTTCCAAACATTTTATAACTTTACGTGGCTTGATTGAAACGCTTAAAAAATAATAATATGAAAGAGGGTTTATTGAGTTATGAGTCGCCTTTGGTTAGGGTTGCTTATGTTCAGGTTGAAAAAGGTTTTGCATCATCTCAAGACTATGAAGAGGATGGCAATTCTCCTATGTGGGATGAGGGTTTTTATATTTAATTGAGGGTTGGTATGAAAAGGAGTATTTGCTTTATATGGTTTTCGCTGCTTTTTGTAGCAGCTTCCCTTTTGGTAGGATGTACAGATGATCCGTTGAAAGGTGTTCAGGAGGAGGTTAATGACAAGAACGCTCCGGAGGAGCTTCCATTGATGTCGCTTAGCGTATCGCTGCAGGAATCCGATATATCTACCCGTCTTCAGTATCAGGAGATTCTAGGCAGCACAGGCAGTGCCATGTTAACAAAGTGGACCAGTGATGATAAGATAATGCTTACGGTAAGTCCGGGAAATGCAGATGTGGCCGGGTACTCTTCTGAAATGACGCTGCAGTCAGGTGCCGGTACAGGCAAGGGAGTATTTACCGGAACTAAAATTTATTATACAAGTCTAACATGGGCAATGTATTTCCCGTATGATAAGGTAGGTGGAGAGAAAAAATACCTTGCCTTTTCTTATGATGGCCAGGTGCAGAATGGAAATAACAGTACAGCGCACTTGAAGGATTATCATACCCTCAGGTATGTTTGTGAGTTTGATACTTATGTTAATCTTGATGGCAGTAATATAGACCTCTCGGGAGAGGGAGTGGTGCAGTCTGCATGCATAAAGTTTAATTTGAGCAATTTGGAAGCTATTGTTCCAACCAATATATCGTTGGAGTATTATAATCCGTCGGGAGACGCAGAGTCTGTTTTTTACAAGTACAATTATTTGTCACTTTATTATCCCGACAGTGGCCACACTTTTTCTCCTAATGGCGAGAGGAGTTATAAGATGGATCTGGCACTTGAGAATTTCTCTAAAACAACCAGTGTTACTGCATATATGGTAACATCCAATGCGGAGGTTACTTTCAGTGCAGGAGGCAAATTGAGGGTTGTGGTAACTGCAAGTGATGGAACCAAATATTATTGCGACAAGCCACTTGGAGCGCAGATTAAACTTCGTGAAGGAACATTGAATACCATAAACTGTTCGAGTTGGAGTGAATTGCAGCAGTCGGGGTATGATGGAATGGTTAATGCCGCTGATGGAGTTAAGGTGTTGCAGGAGAAGAGCGTTGGTGCGGGCGTAGATATTATAATCATGGGCGACGGTTATGCAGAGGATAAGTTTGGAGATGGTGGAGTTTATGATGCGGATATGAAAAAGGCATATAATGATTTTTTTGCAGCAGAACCTTTTGCTTCATTGAAGAACTACTTTAATGTCTATTACATCAATGCTGTATCTGAAGAGGATCATGATGCAACTCCTTTACAGAATGGCGCAACGCAGGGTGATGCCAAGACTGTTTTCAATACACAGTTTGTGGAGAATTCAACAAGAATTTCGGGTAATGACGATTTGACTCTCCAATATGCAATGCAGGCTATAAGGACGAAGGGTGGAGCAAATGGAACAGCCTGTACCAATGAAGATGAGGTGTATGCCAGAGCTCATAGGGCTTTAATTCTTGTTATGGTAAATGTAAAATGTCACGCGGGAACATGTTATCTGCGCGCTACAAACAACTCTGATTATGCAGATGCGTTCTCTGTAGCTTATACCGCACTCAATACAACTGATTTTGCCAGAAAATGGACTATGTTGCATGAGGCGGGCGGACATGGTTTTGGCAAGTTGGCTGATGAGTATGTTGCATATGTAATAAACAAATTTGTTACAAGTGATTGGCAGTTGTTGGACCAACAGCATAGTTATGGTCTCTACAGGAATGTGGACAGATATTGGGGAAGCGATTATCCGGGCAGTGCTGAAGTGATATGGAATGGAGTGACTGAGGCTGAGAATGAGGTTACAACCGATGAGAACGTCTACTGGAAAGATCTTGTAACAGATTATAAGGAGTCAGAGGGCCTGGGCGTTTGGGAGAGTGCCAATACATATACAAATTTCTATTGCCGGGCAACAGGAAACAGTGTCATGAACAGTCAGTTTAGTAATAACGGGCAATTCTTTAATGCAATATCGCGTTGGGCAATATGGTACAGGGTTATGAAACTTGCAGGAGTGAATGTGGGTTCTGATTTCTTGGGTTCGGTAACCCAATTCAAGGCTTTTGACAAGAATCTGACTGTTCCAAAGAATGATGAGTCTATGGTTGTTTCATCTGCAATGGCATTAACTCCTATGGATGGCAAGTTGCCTTTGGAGCCTCCTGTAGTTATTGAGAGCAGTTGGGTGAACGGACGCCTGGTAGAGAAGTAATATACTGCATAAATCTCTTTCTGGGTTTTGCAGGCAGAATTTATTGCTTATATTTGCAATGCCGGATAGTAAAAGGATTTACTATTCGGCATTGAAGATTTAAGTTTAATAGTAAAAAATCATAATATTTTATTATCATGAAAAAATTTTGGCAGCAGTTTCTTGTTGAGGATTGGGTTGTTGTGATAATCTCCATTCCTTTGTTGCTTATTGCAGGTTTAGCATATCATTTGCCTAAAATAACTATTCCGTCTGATTTGAGGTCATTAGAGGCCTGGGGACAGATGGGTATTTTGTTTTTAATAGCTCTTGTGGCTCTTTTTGTTGGCAATATTCTGCTAAAACGTCCGGTTAAGAGACTGCTTGGAGGTTTTGTATTTATTTTTGTGATTTCAGCACTTGCACTATGGTTGGCAAAGGTGCCTGTTATAAAATATTATGGTTTTGAGGCGGTATTTTTCTCTGTAATTTTTGGTCTTATAATTAGGAACTGCTTCCATATTCCGGAGTGGCTCAAGCCGGCAATTCAGGGTGAGTACTTCATTAAGATAGGTGTTGTATGCCTTGGAGCTACAATTCTCTTCAGAGATGTAATGAAATCGGGTTCAATGGGTCTTATTCAGGCTATTCTTGTGGTAACCATTGTATGGTTCTTTGCCTATTTCATAGCGCGTAAATTCAAAGTTGAGCGCTCTGCTGCAATGACGCTTTCAAGCGGTCTCTCCATTTGCGGTGTCTCTGCATGTATTACCGCCGCACGTGTTGCAGGAACAGATGACAGGAAGCTTTCTTATATAGTATCTGTTGTGCTTATTGTGGTAGTTCCAATGATTTATCTTATGCCTTGGCTTGCACAGACCATTATTCCACTTTTAACATCTGATCCTGTAATACAGCAGGAGATAGCCGGAGCATGGATTGGAGGAACTATTGATACTACCAGTGGAGTTGCAGCATCATCTGAAATGGCTTTTGCCCAGGTTGGTGATCTTGCGAACAAAACAGGCGTTATTGTAAAGGCCACCCAAAATGTGCTGATTGGTTTTGTGGCATTCTTTATAGCCCTTTATCTGTCAACCAAAGGTGAAGATGGCAAATCACAAAAACCTTCACTTGGTATTGTTTGGGAAAAATTCCCAAAATTCATTATTGGTTTTGTTGCAGCGTCGCTAATCTTCAGCTTGTGCCAGAGCAGCAATATTTTCCCTGATGCATCACAATCAAAATTGGTTGAGACCTCATTGGCAAAGACCTTCTCACAGCTCTTCTTCTCATTGGCATTTGTTTGTATAGGTCTTGACACACGTTTGAAGGATATTGTATCAAAGGAGAACCGTTCAATCCTTTACTCGTTCCTTATAGCCCAATGCTTCAATATTGTGGTAACGTTTGTATTGGCATACTTGCTGTTTGGAGTGGTTAAGCCTTCATTTGGACTATAATCATTCATTTAGTCATATATGGAACCCCTTCCTGATCTCCAGTGAGACTTGGAAGGGGTATCTCTTTTTATTGTGATAACTTTATTCAGGCTCTTTGTCCTGTTTTGCTCTTGAGAACCAGCGGTCAATGGCATATTCGCCAGGTCCGGTAATGTATAGGATGACAAACACAATGAAGTATACCAGAGCCAACTCCTTGACAGAAAAAGGGTCGCCGGAGTGAATGACAAACAATGCAACGCCCATTGAAAAGATTATAGGTATAAGCGCCAACCTGAAGAGAAATCCAAAGATGCAGGCGAGGGCGCAGAATACCTCTGCAAAGATTACTAACCATAATGAAGCTGGAGAGCCAATGCCAAAAGGATCGGGAAATGTGAATTCAAGTGCATTCAAGTCCATTATTTTCATAAATCCGTGGTAGAAAAGCAATCCTCCAAAGAGAACTCGGGCAATCAATAATATTCCCGACAGCTTGGCGTTGTTATATTGAGGGAAGAGGAATTTGTAAATCATATACTTTAATTTTAGGGTTAGTTTTCTATAGAACAACATCGGCTTCTCTTTGTTCGGACATTGCGGTGATTTGTTGAAAAAGAGTGTATGGCTTTTTGTAAAAATGGCTACCTTTGAGTGCCCTAATCTGTCGGGATATAATGAATAAAAATTTTAAAAAAGAGAAAAATGAAAAGATCCCTATTCTTTGCAGTCATGTTGATTGTAGCAGCTGTTTTTTCTTCTTGTGCGCAGCAGGAGTCAAAAGATGAGTTTTATAAAAATGAGATAGCAAAAATTATCTCAGAGGGAGAGGTGCCGCTAATTCAGTTGGAGTATGTTTCTCCAGATGAGAAACTATCTGTGCAGGTGGCAAATCCAGCCTTTTATGATTCGGTAAAGGTGGCAGA
>JAFZFL010000234.1 GCA_017555925.1 Bacteroidales bacterium
GACATAATCCTGGTCTGTACTTATGCTCACACAATCTACCTTAAACTTATTGAAAAGCTGCTTTGCCTTTTCAAATACTCCAATGCTCCATTGGTTGTAATAGTTTCTTACAGCCCTGCTCGAAGTATCTGCCCACATCTGTTTGCCCGTCTCGGCATCCATAACCCTTATCAGACCCACATCCGGAATATTTCTGTCCCTCGGATCATAAACATTTATAACAGATATGTCATGACGGTTTACCGCAATCTTGAGAGCCTCTTCATAATTGGGTCTGCTCTCCGCATCAACATCAAGAAGGTCACTCAACAAAAAGGCTGTACACTTCTTTTTTATTGCGTTGGTAAGAAAACGCAAAGCTTCCGATATGTTTGTTCCGTCACTTTCAGGCTTGAACTCAAGAAGCTCCCTCAATATTCTCAAGAGATGGCTTCTACCCTTTTTAGGAGGAACAAATTTCTCAACCTTATCGCTGAAGAAAAGCGCTCCAACCTTATCGTTGTTGATAGATGCAGAGAATGAAAGCACTGCCGCTATCTCTGCCACAAGTTCGCGCTTACTCTTTGCTACTGAGCCAAAAATACTTGAAGATGAAACATCTACAAGCAGCACCACGGTCATTTCACGCTCCTCTTCAAAGACCTTGATATATGGAGAACGCAGACGCGCGGTAACGTTCCAGTCCATATTCCTCACATCGTCGCCAAACTGGTACTCCCTCACTTCACTGAAGGCCATACCCCTTCCTTTGAAAGCCGAGTGGTACTCTCCTGCAAAGATCTGATGCGAAAGTGCCCTGGTCTTGATCTCAATCTTCCTAACCTTCTTTAACAACTCGTTATCCATAAACTTCTCCTGGTATCTTTTCTGAAAAACAATGGGGTTTGTCTACTACGGAACCTCAACTGTATTCATTATATCTGTAATGATATTTTCGGTGGTAACATTCTCAGCCTCAGCCTCGTATGTAAGTCCAATCCTGTGTCTCAACACTTCGTGGCATACAGCCCTCACATCCTCTGGAATAACATAACCCCTGCGTTTGATAAATGCATACGCCTTTGATGCCATAGCCAATGAGATACTTGCACGAGGAGATGCTCCGTAAGAGATAAGATCTTTAAGTTTGCCCAAGCCATAATCCTCAGGAGTACGGGTTGCATAAACAATATCCACAATATACTTCTCAATCTTCTCATCCATATAGACATCCTTCACAACGCTTCTTGCACGCTGGATATCCTCAGGTTTCAACATTGGTGTTGCTTTAGGGAATGAACCTGAATTATGCATCTTGATGATAAGTTTCTCCTCCTCTTTTTTAGGATATGTAACAACAACTTTAAGCATAAAACGGTCAACCTGTGCCTCAGGAAGCGGATATGTACCCTCCTGCTCAACCGGGTTCTGGGTAGCCATTACAAGGAATGGTTGTGGCAATTTATAAGTTTGGTCACCAATAGTTACCTGACGCTCCTGCATAGCCTCCAAAAGAGCAGACTGAACCTTTGCAGGAGAACGGTTGATCTCATCTGCCAATACAAAGTTTGCAAAGATAGGACCCTGTTTTACCTGAAACTGCTCACTCTTCTGGCTATAGATCATTGTACCCAACACATCGGCAGGCAACAGATCGGGTGTAAACTGTATACGGCTGAACTTTGCATCTACAATATTTGCCAATGTATTAATAGCCAATGTTTTTGCCAAACCAGGCATACCCTCAAGCAAAATATGGCCATCTGCAAGAAGGCCTATAAGAAGATTCTCTACCAAGTGTTTCTGACCTACAATCACTTTGTTCATCTCCATTGTGATGATGTCTACAAAAGCACTCTCTTTCTGAATTCTGTCATTCAGTTCTTTTATATTCACACTCTCCATACTACTATATATTTATTTTCTATTTTATTGCTATCTTTACCGCTCAAACGGGCAAATTTAATAATTTTTTATGAGGTATTTTATCTCTTTATCATATAATGGTGCCGCTTTTTGCGGTTGGCAGATTCAGGATAATGCAAACAGCGTTCAGGAAGAGTTACAGAAGGCTCTTTCTATGGTGCTGAAAGAGTCAATATCAGTAACTGGAGCAGGCCGGACAGATACAGGTGTCCATGCAAAAAACTATATCGCACACTTTGACTGCCAGTCATTTATACAAGATGTACCGCATACGTTATACAAAATAAATGCCATTCTGCCACAGGAGATAGCTGTACACAACATTTTTGAGGTGGCACCCGATGCCCACGCCCGCTTTGATGCGACCAGCCGGACATATAAATATTACATCCACACAAATAAGGATCCTTTTGACAACGGGTTTTCTCTTTTTGTCAAGCCTGACAGAGTAAACATGGAGCTTATGAACCATGCAGCAAACTACTTTTTGGGAGAACAGGATTTCAGCAGTCTCGAAAAGGTAAACGGAGGCAACAAAACATCCGTTTGCAATGTTACCTACGCCAAATGGGAGCAGATTGATGAAAACAGATATGTATTTACAGTTACTGCCAACAGATTTTTGCGCAATATGGTAAGGGCCATGGTAGGCTCTCTTCTTGAAGTTGGAGCCGGCAAACGCAAACCCGAATGGATCAGGGAGATGCTTGCCATGAAAAACAGATGCAGCGCCGGACAATCAGTCAACGGCAAAGCTCTCTTTCTGGTAGAGGTCACATACCCTTATCCGTTAACTACTTCAGTTTGAAAATATATGTGATTGTTCCCTCCTGGAGTGTTGGGGCAGAGTCACTTATATTGAAGACCGCTTTATATGCCGCCTCTTTGGCCGATTCCCATAGCCTCTTATCCTGTACAGTTGTACCTGAAACACCAGGTATGGCATTTGTGACTTTTCCATACTGGTCTACCATAATTTTTACAACAACCTTACCCTCACTATTTACATTGTAGGCAGGAAATGGCAGCGAGCCAACAACATTTCTGCCGGCCAGTTGGGCCGATGGCTCCCCTTCAGTTGCTCCAACCCTGGTATTCCCCTGCGGATGGCCGCTCTGAAGCGCATCCGAGACGCGTTGTGCCGTTTGCGCAGCCAATGTATCTTTTTTCTTGTTGTTTGCAGAGGTAAAGAGCGCACGCTGGTTTATCTCAACCTTCTTGGGTTCGGGTTTTTCAACATCACCGTCGGGACCTATAGAAGACTCCTTACCCTCAGAGGGCTTTGTTGCAACCTCCTGTGCCTGCGACTGCTGCACAAGCCTTATCTCTCTATTTGGATCTGCATCAAGGGCCTTTGGCTCATTGCCGGCCTGCACCTCTATAGGTTTGGGAGCCCCTGTCTGCTCAATTTGAGGAAGAGGTTCCGAAAAATCAAGAAGAATACCCATCTCCTCCTGCTTTTCTATATGTTCCATTCCGGTATAAATAAAAAAGAGGCATAAAAGAAGATGGAACGCTACTGTTGCAAATGCACCAATAAGGCGTCCTCTCTTATCCTGCCTTCTCTCTTTATCCGGTAATTTTACCATGTCTGCAATGCTTTTACTTCCCTGTTAAAAACAGCTGGCGGCCTATTCCGGCGAGGTTGCCAAAATTACCTTATACTTGTTTCTTTTGGCAATGTTCATAAGATTTACAACCTGCTCAATTGGAACAGTTTTATCTGCATAGATAGAGAATGTGGGATCATCGCTCTCCATAAGCAGCTCCTGAAGCGCAGGCTCCACCTTATCAAAGGTTATGGACTTCTTGTTGCCGTTTATATGATATGTAAAGCTGTTTTTTGACGGATAGTGTTTTATTGACACACTCACCTGCTGCTTTGCCGAAATCTGGTTTGTACTCTTGGGCAAGAGCAGCTTAAGTGCATTGGGGTTTATCAAAGTAGAAGTAACCAAAAAGAAGATCAACAACAGGAAGACAATATCTGTCATTGACGACATACTGAAAGATGCCTCTGCCTTTGCTCTCTGTTTTATAGCCATTTTATCTTATTCTTGTTAAACAGTTAAACTCAATGTACAACCTTATGCTGTTGGCATAACTATTTTACAGGCTCATGCAACAGATCCATAAACTCTATTGTATTGCTCTGCATCTTGAATACAAGATCCGAAACCTGGGAAGTGAGGAAGTTATAACCGAAGTAGGCCATAATACCAACTATAAGACCTGCAACAGTTGTTACCATTGCTGTATATATACCTCCCGACAGTAGTGTAATATCTATATTGTTACCTGCTGCAGCCATATTGTAAAATGCCTGAACCATACCCATAACTGTACCAAGGAATCCGATCATTGGGGCGCCACCGGCGATTGTAGCAAGCATTGGAAGACCCTTTTCAAGACGGGCAACCTCAACATTACCCATATTCTCAACGGCAGTCTGAATATCTGAAAGGGGACGGCCTATACGCTCTATACCCTTCTCAATAAGCCTTGAAATCGGAGTGTCTGTCTGCTGGCAAAGTGCTAAAGCTGCCTTTATCTTACCATCGTGGATATGGTCTCTGATATCTTTCATAAAGTTCTCGTCAATTTTTGAAGCCTTTTTGATAGCCCACCACTTTTGGGCAAAAAGGTAGATTGTTATTATTGACAAGATAAATAGAGGAAGCATGAGCCAGCCACCCTTCAATGCCATCTGAATCAACGAAAATGAGAGTTCTTCCTGAACTGCAACTGCCTCTGCAGCCACCTCAGCTGCATTTGACTGTAGAATATTTGCAAATAACATATTTATAATTTTTTAATCTTTTTTCAAATAACGTGCAAAAGTAATCTATTTTTTCATAGCTAACAATATGCCAAAGAGGTATCTCTACTCATATCTCAGAGCATCAATAGGGTCTAGAGCCGCTGCACGTACTGCCGGAATATAGCCTGATGCTATTCCAACCACAAGACATACCAGCACCGCAAAGAAGATCCATACCCAAGGTATAATGAATGAGACTCCCATAAGAAGCGCTGTAGCATTGCCTATTGCTATACCTATGGTCACTCCAAGTGCGCAACCAAGCTGGCTTATCAGTATGGATTCCAGTAAAAACTGCTCTTTTATCCGTGCCGCCGATGCACCTATAGCTTTGCGCACACCTATCTCATTTGTACGCTCCTTTACAGATACAAGCATTATATTCATAAGACCTACTGCCGCTCCAAGAAGAGTTATGAGACCAATGATAGCTGCGGCTATTGTTATTGTTCCCATCACATTAGAGAGTTCTTTAAGCATCTCGTCACTCTTGACAAGTTCAAAATCAGACTCATCAATTGGCGCCAATCTTCTGATTGAACGGAAGAGCTGCTCTGCCCTGCCATAAAGCGGAGTCATGTCTTCAGAGATATTTTTTGGAATGACACCCACTACAAACGAGGTATTTGCCCCTACAAAGTGGCTTCTTGCGTTTGAAACCGGGATTACAATTTCATTGTCGAGACTATTTCCAAAGGCCGCTCCCATTGATTTTATCACACCCACAACTTCATATCTCACGCCCCCTATGGTAACAACCTTACCTATTGGATCTTCATTCAAAAAGAGCTGTTTTGCCACAGATGTTCCTATAATACATATATAGGAGGCAAGTTCAACATCATTTTCAACTATTCCCCTGCCTTGAGCCATTGAACTGTTCATATACTCCAGATAGTTTTCATCTGCAGCCACTACGCTCATTACGGGAGTGGAACTCTGACCGCCATACTTTACAGTGGCATCAACATTTGTAATAAGCGTTACGGCACTCTCTTCATTGAAGTTCTGTTTGAACTCTTTAGCCTGATGGTATGTTATCTTACTCTCATTGCGTATCCGCTTATGCTCCGAAGTTTGGGCATTTACCCTCTTGGGGCCTATATAGAAGGTGGTCATTCCCATCTTTTCATAACTGGAAAAGACCTCATTTTTAAGGGCATCTGTAGCGGTAAGTACTCCCACCAATGATGTAATGCCTATCGCAATTATAAGAATTGTAAGTGCAGAGCGCAGTCTGTTGGTCTTGATGGACTTTATTGCAACATTGAAATTTTCTTTGAACAGAGGTGTAAACCTCAGGAACTTTAACTCACACATACCCTTTCTCTCCATTTTTAACCAGATTTTCATCGTAGAGCTACAGCCCTCTGTCTTACAGCTTCATAACAGAGGACAGCGGCAGATACAGAGACATTAAGGGAGTCCAGTTCGCCAAGCATAGGAATCTTTATTCTGGCTTTTGCCTCATTACGCCAGAAATCTGTAAGTCCTGTAGATTCGGTTCCCATCACAATTGCAGTGGGCTGTATCATATCTGTATCATAATACCACTCAGAGTCTTGAAGCTGCGCTGTAAATATTGTTACCCCATTCTTCTGCAGCCACTCAAGAGCCTCCTCATTTGAACAGGCCACCACCTGATTGGTAAATATTCCACCCAGACTTGAACGGATAAGATTAGGGTTGTAAAGATCTGTCAGAGGATCGCATACAAGAACGGCATCAACTCCGCATGCATCTGCCGTGCGCAACAAAGCGCCAAGATTACCGGGTTTCTCCACACTCTCAACCACAAGCACCAAAGGATTGTTCCACCGTTTTCCAAAGACCACATCGTCAAGTTCAAACTTCTTCTGCTGTACAACTGCCACAACCCCTTCGGTATTCTCTCTATAGGCTATTTTGGAATAGGCCTGTGACGACAGTGAAAAAATCTGCAACTGCTCCAGTGCCTCACTCCTTCCCGTCTCACCGGCCACATCAGAATAGTCTGCCGGGTAGCCGAAAAGCTCTTCTACCTGTCGGGAAGAGAGGATTGAACTGTTGAAGAAAAGGGATTTTACATTGTATCCGTTTTTCAAACAGGCCGCAACCTCACGCAGGCCCTCCACCACAAACAAACCTCTGGCACGGCGCTCCTTTGATTTCTCAAGAAGCTGCACCACCTCCTTCAATTTGGGATTCTGTGCCGATGTTATCTCTTGTATATGCATATATATAAAAAGACTGCCCAATGCCGGTCCAACAGCATATGAGCAGTCCTGATCTTTTATACTATTTGTAGCTTTCTGGTCTCATTTGAGGGAAGAACAATACATCCTGAATTGTATTGTTATTTGTCATGAACATTGTAAGACGGTCAATTCCAATACCCATTCCCGATGTTGGAGGCATACCGTACTCCAATGCACGGATAAAGTCCATATCTATGAACATAGCCTCATCATCACCCTTGTCCTTAAGTTTCAACTGCTCCTTGAAGCGCTCAAGCTGGTCAATAGGGTCATTAAGCTCACTATAGGCATTTGCAAGCTCCTTACCGCACACAAACAACTCAAAACGCTCTGTAAGCTCAGGATTTGTCCTGTGACGTTTTGTCAGAGGAGAAGTTGCTACAGGATAGTCTGTAATGAATGTAGGCTGAATAAGATGCTTTTCGCAATACTCGCCAAAGATGGCATCAATAAGTTTGCCCACTCCAAATGATTTGTCTACAGGCACATGCAGCTTGTTACAAACTTCTCTCAACTGAACCTCATCCATACCGGTTACATCTACACCTGCATACTCTTTAATAGCTTCAAGCATAGGCAATCTTCTGAACTTGCCGCCAAACTCAACCTCATGCTCGCCAATCTGTACTTTTGTTTTGCCGTTAACAGCTACAGCAACCTCCGCAAGCATATTCTCAACAAACTCCATCATCCAGTTGTAGTCCTTGTATGCAACATAAATCTCCATACAGGTAAACTCTGGGTTGTGGGTTCTGTCCATACCCTCATTTCTGAAGTTTCTCGAAAACTCATATACACCAGGATAACCGCCCACAATAAGTCTCTTCAAATACAACTCATTGGCAATACGCAAATAAAGAGGCATATCAAGGGTATTGTGGTGAGTTATGAACGGACGGGCAGTCGCTCCACCAGGAATTGGCTGCAATACAGGAGTTTCAACCTCAAGATAACCCTGGTTGTCAAAATAACGGCGCATTGTTGAGATAATCTTTGCACGTTTTACAAAGGTTTCCCTTACGTGAGGATTCACAATAAGGTCCACATATCTCTGGCGGTATCTTAGTTCAGGATCTGAGAAGGCATCAAACACCTCACCATCCTTCTCTTTAACAATTGGCAATACACGCAACGACTTGCTCAATACTGTAAGCTGTTTGGCATGTACAGAGATCTGGCCTGTCTGGGTAACAAATACAAAACCTTTAATACCAACAATATCTCCAATATCCAACAATTTCTTGAACACCGTATTGTACAATGTTTTGTCCTCACCCTCACAAATCTCATCCCTCTTTATGTAAATCTGTATCTTACCTGTATCATCAAGAAGTTCAATAAATGCCGCCGCACCCATAATTCTTCTGCTCATTATCCTGCCCGCTATAGATACATTCCACGGCTCCTCTGCATTTGCATTGAATTTGGCCGGAATCTCCGCAGCCTTGGCATTAACCTCATAAAGGGCTGCAGGATATGGCTCTATACCCAACTCTCTCATTTGAACAACAGCATTACGTCTGTTCAGTTCCTGTTCGTTAAAATTTGTCTCCATTATGTATTATATTTTCTTAAATCAAAATCAGCTGGGCGCAAATTTAATAAATTTTTAAAGAAATCTACTCATAAAAAGAATAAAATGAGTATCTTTGTGGGCTATGGAAATAACCAATTTGGATAGGAAATGGATTGTTAAGGAACCGGGCAACCCGGCTCAAGTAAGACAATTGGCGCAAAGCCTTGGCGTTGACCCGGTTTTGGCCAATCTTCTTGTGCAACGCGGCATTCATACATTTGAAGAGGCAAGAAGATTTTTCCGTCCGGATCTCTCAATGCTTCATGACCCTTTCCTTATGAAGGATATGCACCAGGCTGTTGACAGGCTTCATGAGGCAGTATGCAAAGGTGAAAAGATTCTTATCTACGGAGACTACGACGTAGATGGAACAACAGCTGTAGCACTTGTCTACAAATTTATCAAAGGACAGCTCAACGGAATAGTTGACTATTACATTCCCGACAGATATAACGAAGGTTATGGCGTTTCCTACAAAGGAATAGATTGGGCCTATGAAAACGGCTTTACCCTGATAATCTCATTGGACTGCGGCATTAAAGCGGTAGAAAAGGTAAGATATGCCACAGGCAAGGGTATTGATTTCATTATCTGCGACCACCACCTTCCGGATGAGGAGCTTCCAGCTGCAATTGCCACACTTGATCCCAAACGTGATGACTGCAACTATCCGTTCGATGATTTGTGCGGTTGTGGTGTAGGATTCAAATTTGTCCAGGGTTATGCCCAGAAATATGGAATTCCTTTTGAAAAGATACAACCTCTGCTCGATCTTGTTGCGGTAAGTATTGCAGCTGACCTTGTATCAGTTACAGATGAGAACCGCGTATTGGCTTTCTACGGACTCAAACAGATCAATGAGTCTCCAGGAAAGGGACTCCTTTCGATGATAAAGTTGAGCGGTCTTGACAAACACCGTATCACACTTGATGATATAGTATTCAAAATTGGCCCCCGCATCAATGCTGCAGGAAGAATGGAGAGCGGGCGTATGGCCGTTGATTTGCTCACTTCACGCAATGAAGAGGATGCCATAAAGATTGGTGCAACAATCAACGTCCACAATAACGACCGTAAGAACATAGACAGGGAGATAACCATTGAGGCAATAAAGATGGCTAAGGAGCAACCTGGCTTTGCAGGAAAGAAATCTACCATTGTATATAATCCGTCATGGCATAAAGGCGTTGTGGGTATTGTTGCAAGCCGCCTTGTTGAGGCCTATTACCGTCCTACCATTGTGCTTACAAACTCCAATGGCTTTGTTACCGGATCAGCAAGAAGTATAGCCGGCTTTGATTTGTATGAGGCAATTGAAAAGTGTTCCGACCTTTTGGAAAACTTTGGCGGACACACATACGCGGCTGGTCTTACACTTAAAGAGGAGAATTTGCAGATTTTTGTAGACCGCTTTGAGAGTTATGTAAAGGAGAAGATTACAAAAGAGATTCTTACTCCTATAATTCACATAGACTCATTCCTTGAGTTCAAGCAGATTACCCCAAAATTCTTTAGAGTTTTAAAACAGTTCCAGCCATTCGGACCGGGCAATCTCTCTCCTGTATTCATAACAGAGAATGTTTATGACAATGGCAACGGCCGTAAAGTGGGAACAGATAACGGGCACTTGAAACTTGAACTTATTCAGGAGGATGAACCATACAGACACATATCTGCCATTGCATTCAACAAATCTGAACACTTTAACCACATGCAAATGGGAAACCCTGTAGATATCTGTTACTCAATAGCAGAGAACTACTATAGGGGAATTGCCAACATCCAATTGAGGATTAAGGATATACACGACAGAGAAGATCTGTTTTAAAAAAGATGGCCGGATAACTCCAGCCATTTTATCATTTGCAATCCTCAAACTCCACACTATTAAGTATCTCATCTATCACTTGGGGCAACTGACCGCTCTGCGTGCTTATTATACGCTTTGAGCAGGCTTTGTATGCAGGCTCACGGGCATTCATGAGATTCTCTACATATATACCCAGTTCCTCCTCACTTTTACCTTGCAACAGAGGTCTGTTTGCCGTTCTTTTCCTCAACCTTTTGACCAATTCATCCTTAGGGCAATAGAGATAGATTCCATAACACTTCTCCCGCACAAGTGCCGCACAGGCCTCTCTTGTTACAGTACCGCCGCCCAACGCCAATATCAGATTGCCTTTTCCCCTTTCTGAACAACTCTCTATGATTTCCTTCAATGAATTGAACTCCTCCTGTCTGAATGCCTCTTCGCCATACTCTGCAAAGTAGGCACTTACAGTTGTATTATACTTCTCCTCAATATAGTGGTCAAGGTCTATAAACTTATAGCGCAAGAACTGCGCAAGATACCGGCCCACAGTACTCTTGCCTACACCCATAAAACCACATAAAGAGATAATCATATTACTCGCCCTATATTAAAATAGTGTTGGATTGTCGTCATTATCCCCAATATAGGTATCTGTCTCAGGCATACCTGATTGCATCTCTTTGTCCTGAACATCTTCCTGTGGCTCCTTTTCAAGAGGCTCAATAAAGGAGATTGAACTCACCTCAAATGTTGTTGCTCTCTTACCTTTGGCCTTAAATCCTTTTTTGCCAATGAACTGTTCAACATCAATTACTTCATCTGGGCGTTTGCTGTGTTTGCCACCAAACTTTATCATAACCTGAGGATATGCATCACAAGTCAGCTCCACAAATCGTGAACCCGGAGCATCTGATATAAAGAGAGATGCGGCATTTGAACTTGGCTCAAAACTGAAACGCTTTATATAATATGTTTCAGACTCACCGTCAAAATAGATTGCACTATAGGTCTTCTGGGTATCAAGTTTCTCCACCTTAAGAATTTCACCCTGATAACGGTTACTCAAATCATAGTTGGTAGTGTAGAAATTTCCATCTTTAAGTACAGCCAATATCTGATCATCATTATTGAAC
>JAFZFL010000019.1 GCA_017555925.1 Bacteroidales bacterium
AAAATATCTCTTCCTCTTAAAAAATTGATAACAACAAACATTCCTATCAGAGTGAGTACTACGAATAGTCCTATACCTTGTGTCTTTGTGAGTCTAACTTGCTTCATCTTCTTCTCTTGTTAAAAAATCGTGCAAACTTAATTCTACTGCTTCACTTTTGCAACTTTTACATCATTTTATTACCTGTCCGGATTTTACATGTATTATAAAAGCTCCCGGGAATTTCTTTCTTACCGATGGCAAATCTTTGGATGCATTCTCTTTTGAACTGTAACTTCCAAGCATATATTTATATGTGCCGTTGCTCTTTATATATTGGGCGCCAACAGCTCCCTTAAACTCGGCTGCTCCACTTTTCAGTGGTTTGCTTACGGAAAATATCTGTATGCTGTAGAAGTCATCACTCTCTTTTGTCTTCTCTGCTGCAGGGGGTGCCTGTTCAGACAATGCATTGCCTTCATACACCTCCTTATATTGGCAGAAGGCATTGAAGAGCCTTTTTGCTATGGCGTTCTGTCCCTCTTTGGTTATCATTGCCGCTCTGTCCTTTGAGTTTGACAGGAATCCTATCTCTGTGAGGATTGCAGGCATGGTGCTTCTCCATAATACAATAAGTCCTCCCTGTTTTACTCCCCGGTTGTTGTAAACAGGTCCCTTTTTGTAGTTGTTCTGTATGATTTCGGCAAATTTTATGCTCTGCTCCAGGTGTGTGTTCTGCAGAAGTGAAAATATGATATAGGATTCAGGTGAGTTGGGATTGAAGCCCTCATATTTGGTTTCATAGTTGTCCTCAAGTGCAATTACAGAGTTCTCAGCCTTACAAAGTTCAAAATTTGACTCGCTTTTGTGCATACCCATCACAAATGTTTCAGTACCACTGACTGATGTTGATTTGGTGGCGTTTACATGTATTGAAATGAAGAGGTCCGCTTTGTTGCGGTTGGCAATGTCTGACCTCTCTGCAAGTGGTACAAACTTGTCGCTGCTTCTTGTATAGATAATTTTTATGTGCGGATATTTGCTCTTTATCATATTGCCCAATTTAAGCCCGACAGAGAGGACAATATCTTTTTCTTTATATTTTGCCCCCGAACTGACCGTTCCCGGATCGTGCCCGCCGTGGCCCGGGTCTATCACAACTGTTTTAATGCGTGTGGCATAATTGTTCTGGGCCTCTGCAAAAGAGCAGCATCCGACAGACAGGATAAACAAAAGCAGATATATTCTATATTTATTCAATGGTGATGGCATATAAGTTGCAAAAAATAATTAACTTTGCGGTTTGCAAAAATAATAAAATTCGGATTAAAAGCCTATTCTTTTAATGTCTGTCAGGAAAACTTTATATATGCTTTTTGCTTTTGCCGCAATGTTTGCATTCAGCTCCTACGGAGTTGCAGGCTTTGCAGGTGAGAGCCGTATGCCATTGGGAATAGGGTCGGGGCCGGTTCCCGGAATGCGTGCTTCCGGTTTTATACAGATAGATACTTTAGTAAAGGAAGATACTTTGGGATTGGCCGGGTCATTGTCAGCTACTGATTCTACGATAGTTGCAGATACTCTTATAGCACAGGATACATCGCAGAATAAGGCGAGTATTGATGCTCCGATTTTCTCTACAGCAAGAGACTCTATTGTGGAGGATTTTACTGATGGTAAAAAAATGATCTACTTCTACGGTGATGTTACGGTAACATACAATAATCTGGAGATTAAGGCGGAGTATATGGCGTTTGATGTTGGTACAAACACTGTATTTGCAAAGGGAATGCCCGATACTACAGGTGAGATGATAGGTCAGCCGGTAATGAAACAGGGAGAAAGCACTTATGAGATGGAGAGTGTCTATTACAACTTCAATACTCAAAAGGCCAAAATCAAAAATATGATTACTCAGGAGGGTGAGGGATTTCTTCATGGACAATATCTTAAGAAGATGCCCGATAACTCCATAAATATTTCCAAAGGCAAGTATACCACATGTGATCATGAGCATCCTCACTTTTATCTGAAAATGACCGCTGCCAAGGTAGTGAACGACAATGGTACAAAGAGGACTGTATTTGGTCCTGCGTATGCTGTGATAGAGGATGTTCCAACTCCACTAGCCATTCCATTCGGATTTGTTCCCCAGATAAGTGGAAGAAGCAGTGGCCTTCTCATGCCAAACTATGGAGAAGAGAATGCCAGAGGATTCTTTTTAAGAGGTTTGGGATACTATTTTGTTTTTGGTGAGCATTTTGACCTTTCGGCAACGGCAGATATATATTCAAAGGGCTCATGGGGTGTCCAACTCAATTCCCGTTATAACAAGAGGTATAAGTTCAATGGTAATTTCTCTTTGAGCTATTCAAAAGATAAAACAGGTGAGAAAGGTTCTCCCGACTACTTTGAGTCCTCCAACTTTGGTGTGCAATGGAGTCATGGACAGGATGCCAAAGCGCGTCCCGGAACCACATTCAGAGCCTCTGTAAATTTCTCCAGCCCTTCAAACAACAAGTACAATTCCCAATCAATAAATGAAGCGTTGCAGAATCAGATCTCATCTTCAATCTCTTATGGCAAGACTTGGGCAGGAACGCCTTTCAGTTTGAGTGTGAATATGTTGCATAGCCAGAATTCGAGGGACAGCTCGTATGCAATTACACTCCCTAACCTTACTTTTACTGTAAACAGAATATATCCGTTCAAGAAGAAGGAGAGAACAGGTCCTGAGAAGTGGTATGAATCATTTGCGTTCAATTACAGTACTACATTGGAGAACAAGATAAATTTCAAAGCCAGTGCAGTGGGAGAGCCTGATTTCATTAAGAAGATGAAGAATGGAATGAGACATAATTTCAGTATAAGTCTTCCTACATTCAGATTGTTCAAGTATATAAACGGTTCTCCATCTGTAAGCTACGGTATGAACTGGTTTTTCTCAGATATGGAGAAAGTATTCAACCAGGAGACTCAGAAGATTGAGAACAAGTATTCAGATCCGTTCAGCACTTTTGGTATAACTCAGAATTTTTCATTTGGAGTCTCTTTGAATACCCGCCTATATGGAATGTTCAATTTTGGAAGGGGACGTAAAGTGGAGGCTATACGCCATATGATTACCCCTTCATTGAGCTTTAGTGCCCAACCCGAGATGGGAACGGCTGCAAATGGATATAAATCAATGAGCTATATAGATGTTAACGGTGTTCAGCATGTTGTTGACTACAACAGATATGAGGGCCAGATATATTCTGCTCCGCGCAAAGGCAAATCTGCAAGCATGAACTTCTCTATTGGAAACAATTTTGAGGCAAAATTGAGAGACAAGAATGATACGACAGGTACAGGTGTAAAGAAAGTGAAGCTCATTGACCAGCTCTCATTGGGAGGTTCTTACAATTTCCTTGCAGACTCAATGAGGCTCTCCAATATAAGTGTCAACCTCTCGACTACCATATTCGGTAAAATGGGTATATCGGCCAATGCTACATTAGATCCTTATGCAGTAAATGAGTATGGTTCAAGAATAAACAAATTCAATGTGGTACAGGAGGGAGGATTCAAACTTGCACGTCTTACCAATGCAAGTTTGTCTACATCATACCAGTTCTCCGGAGAGGGCAAGTGCCGTCTGGGAGCCAATTACGACCCTTCTACTGCCGAGGGTGCGGCACGTAAAGGCAAGACAGATATGTATCAGAGAATATATTTCCATCCTGTTACAGGCGAGTATATTCCGGGAGGCTGGGTATACTATCTCGATCCTGAGATTCCATGGTCTTTGAACTTCAACTTCAGTTATTCATACAACAGGCAATACCAGCGTGCCAATGAAAGGCTGATGACCAAACATAATCACAATATGACATTGGGTGCATCGGCACAATTAAGATTGACAAAAGATTTGAACTTCAACTTGAATACGGGTTTTGATCTCACTAAAATGAAAATGACAACAACCCAATTGAGCGGTACTTATGATCTGCATTGTTTTACCATATCCATATCATGGATCCCTAATGGACAGTGGGAGAGCTGGAGTTTCAGTATCAGGGCCAAGGCTTCGGCACTGGCAGATCTGTTGCAGTATAAGAAGAATGCAAGTTATTGGGACAGATAGAAGGAATGACAGTATTTTCTGTCGGGAAACAAATACAATTAATATATAAGATAAGAATATGGAGAAAAAAATTATTGCGAGCCCATTGGCTCCTAAAGCTGTAGGTACTTACAGCCAGGCTGTTGTTGCAAACGGTACTATTTATGTTTCTGGTCAGCTTCCAATTGATGCCAATACAGGCGAGTTTGTGCCAGGTGGTGTAAAAGAGCAGTTGCATCAGGTTTTCAAAAACTTGGGTTATGTATTGGAAGAGGGCGGATACTCTTTCAAGGATGTTGTTAAAACTACCGTTTACTTGGCTGATATGGCAGATTTCGCTACTTTGAACGAGGTATATGCAATGTACTTCTCTGAGCCTTATCCTGCAAGAGTAGCTTATCAGGTGGCAGCACTTCCTAAGGCAGCCAGAGTTGAGATAGATGTTATTGCAGTAAAATAATTTTCTTGTAAACAAAAGCATATTTATTTTGTTTATTCATTAGTAAGTTATACCTTTGTTCCGCTCTTCGCTTTTCTTGAAGAGCGGTTCTTTTTTTAAAATATCCCCTTATTATAATCATATGTACGATATTATTGAATTGAGCAATAAAAGCATTGAAGATCTTTATGCTATAGCTGAAACCCTAAATATACCAAAGGTAAAATCATTCTCCAAAGAGGATCTCATTTACAAAATTCTTGATGAGCAGGCTATTCAGGGTGTAGGCCGTCCTATGAGAAAGCCAAGGGCGCGCATACAGCAGCAACGTAAGGTAGAGAAGGTTGCGGAGACAAAATCTGTAGAGACAGGAGTGTTGGTTGAGCAGAAGATGGATGAGCAACAGAAAGTGGAGCAGCCGGATGTTAAAGCCGCGGAGGTTGTGCAACCAAAAACTGAAGTGATGGAATCTGTGCAGAATCATGATTCGGAAGAGAGAAGGAATCAGCCTAGAAGGGGAAGGCCTGCAAAGAAACATTCAGTAAAAGAGTCTGATAAGGAGACTGCAGCTCAACAACATGAGGAGGTGGCTGCTTCTAAGGATATAACTCCTGAGGAGGCTGGCGACAATGAGAGCCAAACTGCAAAAGCAGATCAGGAACCGCAACAACATCAGCGCAACAAGAAGAAAAGGAACAGAAAATCATTGTCTAACAAGGAGCAGGAGCAGAAGCTTGCAGAGGCAAATGCAGCGGAGCAGACTGGTGATAATGAGAATGCTGAACACTCTGGTGTAGAGGAAGAAAGATTGGCAGAGACTCACGAACAGGTTGTTCAGGAGCATAAGGAGCAGGAGGAGAAGATGCATAAGGGCGAGAAGAGAGCCCCAATGCCAAAATTGGAGTTTGAGGGAATTGTGGAGGCAAGCGGTGTTCTTGAAATAATGCCCGACGGTTATGGTTTCCTACGCTCTTCTGATTACAATTATTTGAACTCTCCGGATGATATTTATGTGTCACAATCGCAAATCAAACTCTTTGGTTTGAAAACCGGAGATACTCTCTTTGGCGAGATAAGACCTCCACGTGAGGGCGACAAATATTTCCCGCTTGTAAAAGTTAACCAGATCAATGGCAGGAGTCCGGAATTTATAAGAGACAGAGTGCCGTTTGATTTCCTTACACCTCTTTTCCCTGATGAAAAATTCGACATCACTTCTAAAGGACATAACAATCTCTCTTGCAGAATAGTAGATATGTTTACACCTATTGGAAAGGGACAGCGTGGCCTTATTGTTGCCCAACCGAAAACAGGTAAGACAATGCTTTTGAAAGAGATTGCAAATGCAATAGCAGACAATCATCCTGAAGTCTATATGATTGTTCTTCTGATTGACGAGCGTCCGGAGGAGGTTACCGATATGGCACGTAGTGTAAAGGCAGAGGTTATTGCCTCTACATTTGATGAGCCGGCAGAGCGTCATGTGAAAGTGGCAAATATTGTGCTTGAAAAGGCAAAACGTCTTGTTGAGTGCGGTCATGATGTTGTAATCCTTCTGGATTCAATTACCCGTCTTGCACGTGCTTTCAATACTGTACAGCCGGCTTCAGGCAAAGTGTTGAGTGGTGGTGTGGATGCCAATGCCCTTCACAAACCAAAACGCTTCTTTGGTGCTGCCCGTAATGTGGAAAATGGAGGTTCACTTACAATTCTTGCAACAGCTCTTACAGAAACAGGTTCAAAGATGGATGAGGTAATCTTTGAGGAGTTCAAGGGTACAGGTAATATGGAGCTTCAGCTCGACAGAAAACTTGCCAACAAACGTCTGTTCCCAGCTGTAGATGTAACATTGAGTTCGACTCGTAGGGATGATCTTTTGTACAGGGCTGAGGATATAAACCGTATATGGATTCTGAGAAACCATCTGTCGGATATGACAAGTGTTGAGGCAATGGAGTTTATGAAAGCTCATCTTGAAAAGACTGTAAACAATGAGGAATTTCTTATATCAATGAATGGATAACAAAAAAGGAGACAATCAAACGTCTCCTTTTTTTGTACTTGTCAGAAGAAAATCCAACAAACTGTACCAACCGCCAGACCGATTGCCATATTTACAAGTTTGGCCTTGGCAAAACCGCTTTTGCTGTCGGCAAGAAGTGGAAGAGCCGAGTGCCCGTCCTGAACTATTGAGTTTACGAGCAATACATAGAATGGTATCACTCCTTGGGCAAAAAGGGTTACAAAGATAAGATGTGGTCCCGATTCCGGAATGATTCCAATAAGTATGGCCAGAATCATAACCCAGAACATATTGTTGCTTATCCACTCCTGGATATTAAGGTAGGAGATTCCAATTTGACAAACCAGTAATGCTCCAAATGTCCACAAGAGTATTGAGAGCATGTGTTTCTTTATGACGTGTTCCCAGATATGCTCCTTTATGAAGTGTTCTTTGGCTGTTGCCGTAAAGAGTACTGTTATTATGCTGAATATTGCAAAAGTAACATGTATCCATCTTTCGCTTAACAGATTAACTCCAATATGCGTATGTTCGCAAGCTGCGTGTTCGGTATGACCATGTTCAAGGTATCCTCCGGCTACAGCGCAAATGAAGAGTGTTATACCTGCAAGAATCAGCAGCCTCTCGGTTGATGGACTTTTGAAGGCATCCTTGTAAGAGTCCCATTTGAAAATTGAGGGAAGAGCATCATGTGCTTCATTATGAATCTCATATCCGTCGGGACAAAAAGAGGCCTGGGGTTTCTTGAAAAACTTGTCCACTGCCAATCCCGACGCTACGCCTATAACCAGTTGGGCACCAAAGAGGGGCAGGGCATATTCTGGAATCATTGCAAGTATTACAAAGGCCTCGTCTCCGGAGGAGCAGATCATCATTGCAACCAAAGCACCAAAACTCAACATCTTGTGGGTGAACAACGAAACAACTGCAAAACCGCCTATACAACCGGGTATAAGTCCTAACATTGCACCAAGTACAACCTGTCCAAAGCCTGAACCGTTGAGCTTTGCAAACCATCTGCCTTGTGAGTGGATATTGAAATACTCAATCATCAGCATCATGATAAGCACCATGCCGGTAATCAGAATACTGTTTCTGAGCACATCAACTGCTATATTGAGATTCATAATGTAAGGGTACAATTATTCTATTTAATTCTGCCGTAAAGCTCCATCAGCTCACCTGCTGCCATAAAGGAGTCCATCTTTCCTTCAAGAACGGCATTTTTGTAATCTTCAAGGCGTGCCGCTATTGTGGTATTCTCATAGAAATTGTTCTTCAGGGCCTCGTTTATACTCTCATACATCCAATATTCGGCCTGCTGACGGCGCTTGTGGTCGTAATAGCCGTTGCCCTTTACCAGTTCGAAGTACTCCTCTATTTTGGCAAGGATCTCCGGAAGCCCCTCTTTGGTTACAGACGAGGATGTGAGTGCTGTTGGAACCCAGGTTGACTCAGTAGGAGGGAATAGGTGTAAAGCATTGGCATACAATGCTCTTGCCATATTTGCCTTATCTACATTTGTACCATCAGCCTTTGTAATGGCTATGAGGTCACTCATTTCCATAATACCTCTTTTGATACCTTGCAAATCATCTCCTGCTCCCGACAGCATCAACAACAGGAAGAAATCGCTCATTGAGTGGACAGCTGTTTCAGACTGTCCTACACCTACAGTCTCAATGAAAATTACATCATACCCTGCGGCTTCACAAAGGAGCACGGTCTCTCTTGTTTTACGGGCAACACCACCTAAAGAGCCGGCGCTTGGGCTTGGACGGATAAATGCGTTAGGGTCATTGCAAAGTGTCTCCATACGGGTTTTATCACCAAGTATGCTTCCTTTAGTCTTTTCACTGCTTGGGTCAATGGCCAAAACAGCAAGTTTATGACCTTTACTGGTAACGAAGCCTCCAAATGCCTCAATGAATGTACTTTTTCCGGCACCTGGTACTCCTGTAATACCAATACGCATAGTTTTCTTTTGTGAAGATATCAACTGGCACTGTGCTATTATTTTCTGGGCAATCTCCCTGTGGGCAGGAAGGTAGCTCTCAACAAGTGTTATGGCCTGGCTCAGAATTGTCCTGTTACCCTCAGTTATCCCCTTCATATACTCCTCCACGCTAAGTAGAGCCGGTTTTTTCTTGAAGAATCTCTTTATGTAGGGGTTTATAATTGGTTTCTCTTCCACACCCTCATTTACAACAAGTGCAGTGTCTGGGTTCTGCTGGCATTTTGGTGGCCAATCTTCTGTTGTAGCACCCGTGTTGTTGTAGCTGTTGTTATAGTTGATATTGTTATTTTCCATAGTTGCCAATAATCTGATTGAATTATTTAACGCAAGGTAACAAGTTTTTTTTAAATAAGATTAAGCAATTTGCTTCTTGATAACATACAAGCCCCTATTGCTCCACATTTTTTACCAAGTTTGGATGTTTTGATGTGGGTATCTTTACTTACAATATTTAATGAGTGTTTGTTTATTGCACCCTTTATAGGTATCAGCAGATAATCTTTGGCAGATGCAAGTATACCTCCAATGACAATTGTTTCAGGGTTGAAAAGATTTATAAGTCCGGCTATTGCTCTGCCTAATGTGGCACCAATCTCTTCAACACACTCTATGGCAAGCATATCCTCTTCAAATACGGCTCCAAGAATATCTTCAAGACTAATATCTTCGTCATTGTTGTATTTGCCTGATAGAATGGATGATTGTCCGCTCCTGATCTTTTCTATAAATATCCTGTGTAAGGCAGAGCCTGATGCTCCGGTTTCAAGGCACCCTATCTTGCCACATTGGCAAATCTGATTGTTGCTCAAGAGGGGGAAATGCCCTATTTCTCCAGAAAATCCCGATTTGCCGTATGATAGCTGTCCGTCCAGAATCATACCCATACCCAATCCCCAAGTGACATTTATAAAAAGAAAATTCTTTTCTCCCTGACCGGCTCCGCACATATACTCACCATACGTCATAGCTCTTGAATCGTTCTCAATGAATACAGGGCAGCCGAGGTTATTCTCAAGAATTTCAGTGATAGGAGTATTCTCTCCAATATAGTATGAAAAACAATAACCGGTAGAATTGTTCACTCTACCGGTAAAATTTATACCATATGCCAGAACGTGATTATGCTCAATGTCATTATTGTCAAGATTGTCTTTTATTACATTACAGAAATCTTCAAATGAGCCAATTGAATTGACAAGAGTAAAATTCACATCCTCAATGAAATCTACAAGCTCTCCTTTGAAATCTACAATTGCTATGTTTATATGGTGTATCTTTATGTCAACTCCAACAAAATAGCCTGCTGCAGAGTTCAAGCCGTAAATATTTGGTCTTCTGCCTCCATTTGTGCCTATTTTACCCATATCTTTCAAGTATCCCTCATCAATCAGTTCACTTACAAGTTTGGTTGCTGTAGGAATGCTTATTGTAAGATTTTTGCTGATATCTGCAAGACTCAAATCCCCTTCATTTATACATTGGGTAATAATCTGCTTTTTCAACAAATCATTCTTTCCCTGGGTTTGATATAGGAATGAAGTAGTCATTATTTTTCAGTTTTAGAAATACCGTTCCAATGTGCTTCAATCTCTTCAAGGGTCTTTCCTGTTGTTTCAGGTATAACTTTCCACATTATAAGCATATATGGTATACAGCAAACAGCAAATATAAGGAAGGTGCCTGACTGGCTCCACCCCAATAGTACGGGAGTAAGCTGGCCAATAAGGTATGTGCCAATCCATAGGGCAAATCCTGCTATAGACATCGCTCTTCCGCGTACACTGTTTGGATACATCTCAGACAGCAATACAAATACAATTGCACTGATAGATATTGCACAGCAGAATACATAAGCAAGGAAGAATACAAGCATAAATGTATTGCCAAGATTAAGGCTCTCTGCCCACTGGAAGTATACTGCAATACCAAGAAGGCATAGGATCATACCGCTTACACCCCAATATATAAGTTGTTTTCTGCCTACCTTGTCAATGATGAATACAGCCAATATGGTTGTAACCATATTAACCAATCCTACAAGTACTGTAGAGAACATAGGGTTGTCGAATCCGGCTTCTGAGAAGATTTTTGGGCCATAATAAAGAACGGCATTAACACCCATAAACTGTCCGAGAATTGCAATTGCACTACCGGCTATAACTGCTACAAGAATTCCTGGTTTCAACAAATCTTTCCACTCTCCTTTATTGCCTCCATTAACAGATTCTCCGGTTACTGCAATCTCTTTTTTAGCCTCCGCTTCATTAGTGTAAATGCGACTTAACACCTTTGATGCTTTATCAAGTTTGCCCTTGATTACCAACCATTTTGGACTTTCTGGAATAAAGAAGATTATAAAGAAGAAAAGTAATGCAGGGAGGGTTTCACTACCCAACATTCCTCTCCAGGCCTCGCTATGCATTATTTTGTCCATCAAAGAAATCTCTTCTCCTGCCATTGCTGAAGCTATGATGCTCTCGCTGATATTGGAGTCTATAACCCAGTTGGCAAGATATGCAAGCAGAAATC
>JAFZFL010000235.1 GCA_017555925.1 Bacteroidales bacterium
GCATAACTATCGTATTTTAAGTGTTATTATTGTTATTGCGCAAAGCAAAATGGTTATAATCCAAAATCGTACTACAATCTTGGCCTCAGGCAAAGCCTTGTATGGCTTTTGAATGATTGCAGGTATCCCCTCTTTCTGAAAATGGTGGTGCAGCGGACTCATCTTAAATATTCTCTTTCCCTCACCATATTTCTTTTTGGTATATTTGAAATAATATCTCTGCATTATTACAGAGAGGCTTTCCACAAAGAAGATTCCACACATTACAGGTATAAGCAGCTCTTTTTTAAGGATAATTGCAGCAACTGCAATTATGCCTCCAAGAGCAAGGCTTCCTGTGTCTCCCATAAAAACCTGGGCAGGATATGTATTGTACCAGAGGAATCCTACCAATGCCCCTATGAAGGCAGACATAAATATTACAACCTCCCCACTGTGAGGAATGTACATGATATCAAGGTAAGACGCATATATTGTGTTTCCCGACAAATATGCCAGTATGGCAATTGTGATACCAATGAATGCCGACACCCCCGTTGCAAGGCCATCCATACCATCTGTAAGGTTAGAGCCGTTTGAGACAGCGGTAATTACAAAGATTATCACAACTACATATATGACTCTGGTAAATATTTCGCCGAACTCTCCCCCAAAAGGATTGAGCCAGGCATAGTCAAACTGATTGTTTTTTACAAATGGTATTGTTGTGAATGTACTGTGCAAATCTGCCTGGCTGCTCATACAAAGCGCCAGTCCTACAACAAGACCTAAGGTTACTTGTCCTATAATCTTGTATTTGCCGCTCAAACCATCTTTATTCTTTTTGAATACTTTAATGGAGTCGTCAAGAAAGCCGATAAGGCCAAGCCAGATGGCTGAGATTATGAGCAGTTGTACATATATGTTTGTGAGGTTGCCAAACAATAGGGCAGGAACGAGTATGGAGAGGATAATTATCATTCCTCCCATTGTAGGTGTCCCTTTTTTCTGCATCTGTCCTTCAAGGCCAAGATCTCTGATTTCTTCTCCAATCTGTTTCATACGGAGTTTGCGTATGATTCTTGGGCCGGCATACAGAGCTACAAGCAGTGCTGTCATCAAGGCCATCAGTGCCCTGAATGAGATGTACTGCATAAGTCCTATTCCCGGGAAATCCAGTCCGGAGTTGCTCAAGTAGTCAAACAGGTGGTATAGCATTATATCTTTCTCCTATTTTTTAGTTTCCCTTTGCATAGCAAAAGCTTCGCTTATTATCTCTTTATCATCAAGGTGGTGTTTTACACCGTTTATTATCTGGTAATCTTCTTGCCCTTTACCTGCAACAAGCACTATTGATGCCGGTTTTGCAGTGAGGATTGCGGTACGCACAGCTTCTGACCTGTCGGGAATAAAAAGTGATTTTGCCTTTCCTTTTATATCCATACCCCCTTTGATATCTGCAATAATTTCATTGGGGTCTTCAAATCTTGGGTTGTCTGATGTAACTACAACTCTTGTTGCATATTTGGTTGCAATGGCTCCCATCTCCGGGCGTTTGGTCTTGTCTCTGTTGCCACCGCATCCGAATACGCAGATCAGGTCTCCACTTGGCTCAAGCTCCTTAAGGGTCTTGAGAACATTCTCAAGGGCATCGGGAGTATGTGCATAGTCTACTGCTGCTATAATATCATCTTCCCCCTTAAAATATTCCAGCCTTCCAGCTACGGATGTAAGTCGGCTCATAGCTGTTATAACTTCATCCTCGTCTCCACCCAGCAAGATTGCTGCACCATACACAGCCGCAAGATTTGAAGCATTATGAGATCCTATAAACCTGCACCATACCTCTTTGCCATTTATTTTCAGGAGCATCCCTTCTATGGTTTTCTCCAGTATCTTGACATTAAAGTCTGCCCAGTTGCGGCAAGAGTATCTTTTGATTGAAGCGTTGGAATTCTGTACCATTACCTCACCATTGCGGTCATCTGTGTTTACAAGTGCAAATGCTGTTTTTGGAAGGGTGTCAAACAGCTTTTTCTTGCATGCAAGATAGTTTGCAAATGTTTTGTGGTAGTCGAGATGGTCGTGAGTAAGGTTGGTGAATATTGCACCTGCAAACTCTATCCCTTCAATTCTCTGCTGGTCTATTGCGTGGGAACTAGCCTCCATAAAACAGTATTCACATCCAGATTCACACATCTGTGCAAGAAGTCTGTTCAGTTCCAATGGCCCTGGTGTGGTGTTTATTGCCTCGTACCTCTTGTCCCCCACATAATTTGCTATTGTTGAAAGGAGTCCGCAACTGTATCCCAAATCTGAGAACAGATTATAGAGTAAAGTGGCAATTGATGTTTTACCATTTGTCCCAGTGACCGCAACCACTCTAAGTTTCTTGGATGGGTTACCATAGAAGTTTGCTGCAATGTGAGCTACAGCATTCCTGCTCTCTTTTACAGTTATATACTCTGCCTGATTTGCAAATTCTTGAGGAATTTCTTCGCAGACAATGTATTTTGCACCATTTTCAATGGCTTTGCCAATATATGTGTGGCCATCTGCCTCTGCCCCCCTTACGGCTACGAATAATGAACCGTTGCAACACTCCCTTGAGTCGCAGCAAATTTGCTGTATGTCTCCTGCAGGA
>JAFZFL010000236.1 GCA_017555925.1 Bacteroidales bacterium
AACTTCACAACAACCATAGGCGAACCTCTAAGCCTTATGCAGGCATTCATTGGAACAATGCCAGGTTCAATTGGTGAGACCTCAACAATAGCAATCCTTATTGGTGCAGTTATCCTCATCTGGACAGGCGTTGCAAGCTGGAAAATTATGGTTTCTTGCGTTGCAGGTGCTCTTGGAGCAGGTTTCCTTATCAATGGATTTGCAGAGGCTGGCACTTTTGCCGCTGTCCCTGCATATTGGCATCTTGTATTGGGCGGTTTTGCATTTGGAGCAGTTTTCATGGCAACCGACCCTGTAACCTCTGCACAAACAGAGAAAGGCAAATGGATCTATGGCTTCCTTGTTGGAGTATTGGCTGTAATCATCCGTCTGTTCAACCCTGGTTACCCAGAGGGAATGATGCTTGCCATCCTGCTTATGAACACATTTGCACCGCTAATTGACTACTATGTAGTTGAGGGCAACATAAAGAAGAGAATCAAAAGATCAGTAACAAAATAAGCAACACAGAAATGGATACAAATAAAAATTCATATACTATCATTTACTCAATCGTAATGGTTGTGGTAGTTGCTGCCGTACTTGCTTTTGTCTCTTTAAGCCTAAAAGACAAGCAGAACGAGAACGTTAGCAACGAGAAAAAACAGTACCTTCTTGCCAGTGTGGGACTTGGTGCTGATGCAGACTTTAATCAAGTAATAAAAGAAGCTATTGTTGTAGACGGCAACGGAAACGTTGTAAACACAGCTACTTCAGACATAGCAAACAGCGAGGCTTTCAATATAAGCACATCTGAGCAGACTGCAAAGATCAAGGCTATGGAAACACTTGCTCCTGCCGATCAGGAGGCTGCAAGAGCAGAATTGAGACTTCCTGTATTTATAGCAGATCTTCCCGACGGATCTCAGGCTTACATCTTCTCTGCATACGGTGCAGGTCTATGGGGCCCTATCTGGGGATGGATTTCACTAAAAACAGACTTGAACACTATTGCCGGTGTAAAATTTGACCACAGCGGCGAGACTCCAGGTTTGGGTGCAGAGATTGCAACTCCTGTCTTCTCAAGTCAGTTTACAGGTAAAGAGATCTTTGATAATGGAGAATTCACCTCAATTGCAATTGTAAAAGGTGGAGCCAAAGAGGGTAGCCTTAACGAGGTTGACGCCATTTCTGGCGGTACAATTACAAGTAAGGCTCTTGATGCATCTATCCGCATGTGGTTTGAGGCATACCTTCCTTATCTTGAGTCTCTTCACAAATTAGCAGCAACTCCAATGCCTCTTGAGGGCGAAGTTGTAGCAACAGAAGAAGTTGTTGAAAACAAATAAATTGTTACAGTAATGGATAAAAGTATTATTACAAACCCTATTTTAAAGAACAACCCTGTAACCGTATTGGTTTTGGGTATCTGTTCAGCTTTGGCTGTAACTGTAAAGTTGGAGCCTGCGTGTGTAATGGCGATATCTGTAACTGCTGTAACAGGTTTCTCCAGTCTTATTGCATCACTGCTCAGAAATACAATTCCTAACAGAATCCGTATTATTGTACAGCTGGTGATTGTAGCACTTCTTGTAATTCTTGTAGACCAGATTCTTAAAGCATATGCATACGATGTAAGCAAACAGCTGTCGGTATATGTTGGTCTGATTATTACAAACTGTATTATCATGGGTAGAATTGAGGCCTACGCTCTTGGAAACAAACCACTTCCTTCACTTATTGACGGTTTGGCAAACGGTGCGGGTTACGGTCTTATCCTGATTGCCATTGCGTTCATTAGAGAGTTGTTCGGTTCAGGCACATTGTTCGGTATCCAGATTATTCCATCAAGCTGGTATTTGGCAGAGGGTGGCTGGTATCTTAACAACGGCTTGTTCATTATGCCTCCTATGGCACTTATTATTACAGGTTGTTTCATCTGGCTACAGAGAAGCTTCCAGAAAGATGAAGTTAAGAAATAATAAACACATTCAGTTATGCAAGATTTAATTAGTTTATTCGTCAAGTCCATCTTTGTGGACAATATGATATTTGCCTATTTCTTGGGAATGTGTTCATTCTTGGCAGTATCTAAAAATGTGAAAACAGCAGTAGGTTTGGGTGCCGCTGTTATCTTCGTGCTTGGAGTAACAGTCCCACTTAACTACTTGCTTAATGAGTACGTACTTAAAGCCGGTGCTTTATCATGGATGGGGCCTGAGTATGCCAATATAGATTTGAGCTTCCTTAGCTTCATTATCTTTATTGCAGTTATTGCAGCATTTGTACAGCTTGTTGAGATGGTTGTTGAGAAATTTGCACCTGCACTATACTCACAACTTGGTATCTTCCTTCCTCTAATTGCAGTAAACTGTGCCATCATGGGTGGTTCATTGTTTATGCAACAGAGAGGTTATGAGACATTGGCAGAAGCAACAACTTTTGGATTGGGTTCCGGCATAGGTTGGTTTCTTGCTATTGTTGCTCTTGCTGCAATCAGAGAGAAGCTTGCTTACTCAAATGTTCCAGCCCCTCTAAAAGGTCTTGGTATTACATTTATTATTGTAGGTCTTATGGGTATTGCATTCATGGGATTTATGGGTATTCAACTATAATCATCAAAAAAGGTATAAGATATGACTCAGATTATTATAATTTCAGTAGTGGCCTTTTTGGTGGTAACCCTAATTCTTGTGGGTCTATTGCTATTTGCAAAGGCTAAACTAACACCAAGCGGTGTTGTAAAAATTGATATCAATAATGGCTCAAAAGTATTGGAAGTTGCTCCTGGCGGATCGCTTCTTTCAACACTTGGCAACGAGAAGATATTCCTTCCATCGGCTTGTGGTGGTAAAGGTAGCTGCGGACAGTGCAAATGTAGAGTTCTTGAGGGTGGCGGAACCATTCTTCCTACAGAGGTTGGTTTCTTCAACAGAAAACAGATTCTCAATAACTGGAGACTTGGCTGTCAGGTTAAAGTAAAAGAGGATTTGAAAATTGAGGTTCCAGAGAGTGCTCTTAGCGTCAAAAAATGGGAGTGCGAGGTTATCTCCAACAATAACGTTGCAACATTCATCAAAGAGTTCTGCGTTAAAATCCCTGATGGAGAGACTCTTAACTACCGTTCTGGCGGATACATACAGGTTGATGTTCCAGCCATGACCGTAGATTATAAAGACATTGATGTAGACGAGCAATTCCGCGAAGATTGGGAGAAGATGGGTGTATTCAACCTTAAGATGGTTAACCCTACTCCTACCCTTAGAGCTTACTCAATGGCCACTTACCCAGCAGAGGGCAACATCATCAAATTGAACGTACGTATTGCAACACCTCCGTTCGACAGAGCAAAAGGTGGATTTGTAGATGTAAACCCTGGTATCTGCTCATCATACATCTACTCATTGAAACCTGGTGACAAAGTGATGATTTCAGGTCCTTACGGTGAGTTCTTCATTCCTGACAACTGTCCGGATGATCAGGAGTTTGTATTCATTGGTGGTGGTGCAGGTATGGCTCCTATGCGTTCACACATCATGCATCTGTTCAAAACCGAGAAGACAAACAGAAAAGTTAACTTCTTCTACGGCGCACGCAGCTTGAAAGAGGCATTCTATCTCGAAGACTATGCAGAAATCGAGAAAGATTTCCCTAACTTCAAGTTCCACCTGGCTCTCGACAGACCAGACCCTGAAGCAGATAAAGCAGGTGTTCCTTACGTTGCAGGATTTGTTCACAACGTATTGTATGAAACATACCTTAAGAACCACGAGGCTCCAGAAGACATCCTTTACTTGATGTGCGGACCTCCTATGATGGCTCAATCGGTAGTAAATCTGTTGGACAGCCTTGGCGTTGCATCAGAAAACATTCTGTTCGACAACTTTGGCGGTTAACAACTGACCCCGTTGGTCAGCCCAACAGTCAAGCGATCATATTAAAAAAGGGAAACCCATATGGATTTCCCTTTTTTTTGTTTGCCATACCTTGCCAACAGCGCTGGATTCACTGACTCGGCCACCGGTTTCGTTGGTTGCACCAGCTGAGACACACAATAGGCGACATCCACAAAAAGCAGCCATCCTGTGGAGAACGCCTGTCGTAGAGGAGCGATATGAAAAGGAAAGCTGTCGGGAAGAAAAGGGAAAGAGGATTATATGGAGGCGAAGACCTCTTTTATTGACGGGTAGGTGTTGTTCAGATACTCTCCAAGATCTTCTTTGGCAACCCATCTTACCTCGTTTATGCCCTCCTCAAGTTGCGGTACAAGATTGCACTCTCCTGAATGTTTCATTTTGTACCAGTAGGTATGCTTAAGAACAAACTCCCCGTTCATCCGATATGTATGTCGTGTAATGCAGAGAAGCTCCTTTTGTTCAAGGCCGGATATGCCGCACTCCTCCTCAACTTCGCGCAGTGCTGTAAGTGCAATATCCTCGCCCTCCTCCTGCTTGCCTTTTGGAAGATCCCAAAAGCCATTTCTGTAAATTAAAAGATACTCACCTCTGCTGTTTTCAACCAATCCGCCGGCAGCATTAACCTCCACAAACTGAGAACAAATTGTTTTGAAAGTTGTTTCTATATCTGAAGAATTGGCACATACAACCAGATTGTTCATCTTGGAAGATTGCTCAAAAAAGAGCGGCAAAGTTGCCAGTTGGGCATTCTCAGCAGCGTTAATATAAATTGAATTGGGATTATTTGTACGACATTCTGCAGAATCGCAAATATTTAAGACTCTTTTATTAAAGTATATATTGTACATAAAACAGGATATTTACTATCTTTGTACAAAGATACATTGTTATTATGGAATCATTAGAAAAAATCGTAGCAAAACAGCTTTTGGATGTCAAGGCTGTTAAATTGAGCCCAGAAAAACCTTTCACATGGGCTTCTGGTTGGAAATCACCAATTTATTGTGACAATAGAAAAATTCTGTCGTATCCCGCAGCAAGAAAAGTTGTATATGAAGCATTTGTAGAGATTATTAATGAGCGTTTCAAAAACGTTGATGTTATTGCAGGTGTGGCAACTGGCGCTATTGCTTACGGAATGATGGTTGCAGAGGTTATGAACAAACCTTTTGTTTATGTAAGACCAAAACCAAAAGATCATGGTACAGGTGCACAAATTGAGGGTGATCTTCCAAAAGGCGCAAAAGTAGTGGTTGTAGAGGATCTTATCTCAACAGGAGGAAGTAGCCTTTCAGCTGTTGATGCTCTTCAGAAAGATGGCGCAATTGTATTGGGTATGGTAGCTATCTTCAGCTACAACTTCATAAAATCACGCAGAGCATTTGAAAATGCAAATGTTGAGTTGCACACATTGAGCCACTATGAGGCACTATTGGAGCAGGCTCTTGAAGAGAACTACATCAAAGCTGAGGATATTGAGGTTCTTAAGCAATGGAGAATCAATCCTGAAACTTGGGGCAAATAGTTTAGTATGAGTGCTACAGAAATTAAGGGTAAGCTGGTAACTATAAATGTGCCGGCTTATGCTTTGTATCAGGCTTTCTCTGATATGCGTAATTTTGTTCACAATCTTCCTCCCGACAAAAAAGAAAAGGTAACGGCAACAGAAGATACCATTGAAGGAGATGTACAGGGAATGAGAATGGGAGCAGCCATTGCATCGCGCGTACCCTTTTCATATATAAAACTGAAAGAGTACGGACAGACTCCTATCCAGTTTGAAGTGGGACTCTTCTTCAATGCCCTTGATATACAGAGAACAGTGTTCCATATTGAAGCAAAGGCAGAGTTGCCGTTCATGATCAAGATGATGATTGGCAACAAACTGCAGGAGGTGATTGACAAAATTACAGACCAGCTTGCTTTGGCCGCTGAAGGAAAAGTAAAACCTGAAGATTTCAATATGGATAACTTCAACTCCTATATGGCCAACAACAATTAAGGAGCACACAAACCTGATGTCAGAAGAGAAGAGAGATAATGGGCAACAGCCTGTAGAGTTGCCGCAAGAGTTTATAGATATGGCCGGAGCTTCCATAGGAATGGAGGCTTTGGCCATTTATTTGGAGCACTTCAACAATACCCTAAACAAAACCGATGAGGGCAACCCTCAAAGCGGTGGCAATACAATTACCAGCATAAGGATCAATCCTGCCAAAACCCAGAACCAACACATTAGAGAGAGGTTTGGCCATCTGCTTCAAAATGCAGAGCGGGTACCCTGGTGCAGCAACGGCTACTACCTGCCCCAACGTCCGCAATTCACTCTTGATCCACTGCTGCATTGCGGCGCATACTATGTGCAGGAGGCTTCATCAATGTATATGGAAAAGGCCTTTGAGGCAATCTCTTCAAACGAGCCGGAGTTCTTTAATGGAAACATTAAAGTGCTTGACCTTTGCGCGGCACCTGGCGGAAAATCAACCCACATAGCCTCCCTGCTCAACAGCAATTCACTTCTTGTATCAAATGAGGTAATAAAGAGCCGTGCAGTTATCCTTGCCGACAATATGTCTAAATGGGGAGCAGAAAATGTTGTTGTAACAAACAACGACCCGCGCGACTTTAAAACACTCAAGGAGCACTTCAACCTTATAGTAGTGGATGCACCCTGCTCAGGAGAGGGTATGTTCATAAAAGACCCGGCTGCCATTGGAGAGTGGAGCACAGCAAACGTTGAACTTTGTGCTTCCCGACAGAAACGCATACTGCAAGACATCTGGGGCTCGCTTCAGGAGGGCGGATTCCTCATCTACTCAACCTGCACATTCAACCATTTTGAGAATGATGACAATCTGCTGTACATAATAAATGAATTGGGAGCCCAGGTGATAGAAGTTGACTTCACCGCCATATCAGACAAGGACAGCACCGCCCAAACCTATAGTAGGCAAATCATAAAGACCTCCGCAGGAGGATACCAGTTTGTTCCAGGCCTTGTAAAGGGAGAGGGACAATATATGGCAGTTGTAAAGAAGATTGATGGAGAGCAAGATAGCCAGAAAAAAGAAGATAAAGAGCAAAAGGGAAGATATGTAGGGAACTGGAAAGGCAACAAAAAAGCGCAGAAGGGCAAAGAACAGCAAAACAACAATGGGCTGAAGGGTTTCACATATATGGATGCCCAAAATTACCACTTTTCCCTTCTGGGTGAAATGGTGAAGGCCTACCCTAAAGAACTTGCAAACGACATAAAATATATTGAGAGTTCATTGCGGGTTATATCTTCGGGCATTGCTGCAGCCACTGTTAAAGGAAGAGACTTCATTCCTCACGCAGACCTGGCCCTATGTGTATGTTACTCCATATTTATAAATCAAGCTATCGCAAAAGAATTTGCAGATGAGGGCACAATAGAGTTTAAAGTGCCGTTTACTGTTGTAGAACTTACACTTGAACAGGCGCTTGCCTTCCTTTCAAAAGATCAGCTCACATTTGAAAACCAGCCAAACGGATATCTCCTGCTCACATACAAGGGAGTTCCGCTTGGATTTGTAAAAAACCTTGGCAACCGCAGCAACAACCTCTGGCCCCAAGCCCGTAGAATAAGGATGGCGCATTAAACGGAGCAATTGAAAAAAATAGGTGGATTGATTGAATAAATTGTAACTGATAACTGGCAAACGTATCAGATAGCTGCGGATGGTAGAGAATTTGGCGCTTATCAAAACTGTCTCGCCTCGTGAAATTCACCTGGCGATCTTTAATTTTTTAGATATCAGATTATCAAGCGTTTAAGAATTTAAAGATCACTTGGTGTAACGAATTTCCTTACACCAAGCGACAGTTAAAAAATTAAAGCGCTAAAAATCAGCAATTTGCGATTTTATGATTCTCCAGGTGAATTTCACGAGTGGGCCTTTTTGAGGATAGCGGCCCACCTCAAAGGGAGATATCCACAGAAAGCGGTCCTGGCGTGGACAACGGCCCACTGCTGAAGGGAGATATCCACAAAAAAGGCCCTCCTTGTTGACAACGGGTTACCAGGAGGGCCTTCAGACAATATGCGCTGTTCTGCAATTCATTGTCCACGCAAAAGTAAGCTACAGAGCGCAGGAGCGGGATGAGTGTGGACAATGTCGCAAAAAATAATGTATTATCCACAGTATCCCTCGCCAGAGAGCATATAAGAGATATTGGCGTGGATAACGAATTGCAGGAAGCTAAATAGAAATTCTTTTATAGACTGGCTAAAATCTACGCGTAATTTCTATAGCTCCACCTATTTGCTCCTTTTTCTGTGTTCACGAAAGGTAAAAAACAGCATATTTCTGCCTTTCGCGAACATTAATTCCTTATTTATAAAGCAAACCTGTTCACGAAAGGAGATAATTGGCCAATTTTTCCCTTTCGTGCGCATTATTGGGAAAATAATCCTTGCATATTGGAATTTGCAGACACTCCACTTCTCGCCTGACTATTGTATCTTGCCGTAGTCGCTACGGCTGCAAAACTCGCTCAGCTCAAACAGTTGCAGTTTTATACGCGTCCCGGGATTTCAAAATTACAAAAAAGTCCGGAGCCATTACAGCACCGGACCGTATATCTGACTTTAATTCTTCAATAAATTACTCTCTTACACAACGGACAAATTGGCCTTCTGCTCTATATCTTGGATTATATCGTTGTGCTGTGATGGCATTGCCATTAGGAGAAATAGATAAACTTAGTCTATAAGATTTATCTGCCTCACTACTACTTGGGGTAGACGACCAATAACTGCCGCTAGTACCAACACCACTTAATTTTCCGCTACTAAAATTAATACTACCTCCAACAGGATACCAGGCATATGTTCCATCTGCCAACTCCCATTTTCCTCCTGCATTGTTACCATCCGGAGTTACTGATTTGTATGCTACAGCCCAAAAACCATCTTCACCACCTTTTGGCACTCTATAACCTGCAGGGCAAGGGTCATACATTGTCTTCTCTGAATCCATCCAACGCTTTGTATAGTCTGTAACATAATCATTGCACCACTCAAATGCTTTTGCTATATAAACTATTGGATTTTGAACAGCATATTCCAAACTATGAGCCTCGTCAAATGTTACAACTGCCCACACCATACCTTGTGCGATAACTGAAGCGGCTGATATATCATCTGTAATTGAACACGCTCCTAAAAACGGATCCTTTCTGCCCCATTGGTAAAGAAGGCCCAATGCTCCTACATCTCCTGGGGTGGCAGAGGTTGCTCCAAGATTGCGGTCCATCATTGTACCTGCATTGTTGGCATAAACCTGATCTGTCCAACCCTCATCCGAACACCAGATATGCCAAGACCATATAATCACTCCTTTCTCATCCTGAACTGAAATTACCGCATTGCCATCTTTAAATGTATCGGAAGTTGAGAATGTAACATAACCGTCTGAGTATGATACCTCTTTAATGATATCACCATTATTCAAAGCAGTTGATGTTCCGTATGACTCCCATAACACATTTACTTTAGAAACCTCACCTACAGAAGTTGTACTGTTACCCTTAACCGCCTTGAACTTATATTTGCCCGCAGCCTTAACCAGATAACAATTGGCTGTACCGTTCTGAGAAAGATCTGTTACAGACTCTGTTGTGCTTGCAGGTTGTTTATAGGTTATCACAGGGAAAGAAAGCAGATTTGATCTTGTAACACTATTTGACGACC
>JAFZFL010000237.1 GCA_017555925.1 Bacteroidales bacterium
ATCATTGGCAACAGCTGCCTGACGACCCTCTTCCTCAGTAGCGGCATCTTTAGTGTATGCTGCATCATAAACATGACCAAAAGATTGGTCTACAGGAACCCATCCTATACCCTCATAGTAGGCCTCGGCCCAGTCGTGAAGGTTCACATCTCCAGGATGGAACATCCAACCGCTCTGCCATCTTGCAGGAATGCCGGCATAACGGGCCATTGTTATGAACAACAGGCCAACCTGTCCGCAATCTCCATGTTTGTTGTCAATAACATATTGTGGTATATTCTCAATGGTTGAGTATTCGCGTGCGCTTGCCCATGGGTATGTTTTGCCAATGTAGTCAAAAATCTTCACGCTCTTGAGGTAAGGATTCTGCTCATTGCCTACAATACTGTCGGTGATACGTTTGATGTCATCTGTAAATATTACATGTGTCTCTCTCTCCGCTGTGTACTTTTTGTAGAGTTCACTCTCCTTATTGTAAGGTTTTACATCTTCAGGATTGAACTTTATCCATTTGTTGTAAGAGGTGTAGCTCAACTCATAACTGAAGACAGCAGCAGTGTCGCTGTGCGCAACCTTCTCCATATATATGCTCTTGTGAGGGTAGCTTTCTGGAGCAATGATATACTCGGGTTGGGATGTGGCAAGGAGTTTTATATTCTTGTGCTTCTCGTTGTTTCTTGGATATGGCATCCATACACGAATCATTTCCCCTGCCGGAACCTCTCCTGCCGGAACTGTAATTGTATAGCGTATCTTCATATTGACAGGCATAACCATCTTGCCTGTAGTTGAGTATCCTTTTCCAACGGCTTCTGTTACTTTAGGCAGATACTCGCCCAAAAAAATGTCAAGTTCATCTGACTGTCGGCCTTGAATGCCTTTCTGTTTCTGTTGTGCCTCTTTGCTTATTCTGAAGAGGTTGCGTGCAGCATTCCAGAAATATCTCTTCTCTCCGTCAATAACTTTGCACTCCAAAGCACCCTCAGCCTCCCATTTGGCAAGCTCTTCAGGTGTAACCTCGGGATAACGCTCCTTGATGAAGGCTATGACGGTTGAATCGTTTTTATTGAAATCCTTGCGGATGCGGTTCATTATTTCCAGGCGGAAGTTGAGGTCATATATCTCCCTCTTTGAAAGGGAGTCGGTTGCAATCTTCAATTTGATTATCTGCTCTGCAGCAGTATAATCACCTTTTCTAATCATGTTGTCTATGTTCTCAGTGCTGAACATAGCCTTATTAGAAAATTGTCCACATCCGAAGAGTACGGATATGGACAAAATCATAAAAAATAGTTTTTTCATAAGTAAGGTTGTGACACTATTTTACACGCTCACCGTATGAACGGTCTTCTGTCTTAACTCTGATTTTTTCTCCTTGTTGGATGAAAAGTGGAACCATGATGATTGCTCCTGTCTCAAGAGTAGCCTCTTTCTGAGCATTTGTTGAAGCAGTATCACCTTTAACTGCCGGCTCTGTGTAAGTAACTTCCAACTCTACAAATTGAGGAAGCTCGCAAGTAAGGCATCTCTCCTCATCTGCCAAGAACATCATCTCAACTGATTGGCCCTCTTTCATAAGGTCTGCATTCTCAACGAAGTCAGTATCCAAGTGAATCTGGTCAAAAGTCTCTGAGTGCATGAAGTTGTAACCATCCTCATCTTTGTACAAGAATTGGTAAGGTCTTCTCTCTACTGTAATAATGTCAATCTTCTCACCTGCAGAGAATGTGTTGTCAAGAGTTTTTCCATTCTCAAGGTTTTTGAATTTAGTCTTTACGAAAGCAGGACCTTTTCCTGGTTTAACGTGTTGGAAATAAATTAGTTTACAAGGTTTGCCGTTATAGCTGAAGTACAAACCGTTTTTAAAATCTGCTGTAGTTGCCATATATTTTTATAAATGATAATTCTTTGAGGGCGCAAATATAGTAAAAATTAAGGTATTACACAATTATAGATTTCTCAGGAACTCGGCAACCTCTTCAAGTTGCCATTTTGGGGTTGAGGTGGCTCCGCATATGCCAACACTGTCTCCGTCTGCAAACCACTCTCTCTCTATTTGCCCTACACCCTGAATGTGATAGGAGTGTCCGTTGGCTCCACGGCACAAATCATAGAGTACTTTACCGTTGGAGCTCTCCCTGCCGCTTACGAATATAATTACCGATTTGCTTTTTGCAAACTGCACAAGATTTGAGTGCCGTTGTGCCACCTGTCGGCAAATGGTGTCGTGTATCTTTATAAATTCTCCCGCCTGCTCAAAACTGCAGCCTCTGGCAGATGCAATGCTCTCCTGTATTCTCCTGCACACAAGCTTGTACTCTTGCGGATCTTTTGTTGTCTGGGAGAATATGTAGACCGGTCTTGTGAAATCAATTTCAGACAATCCTTTAATTGAGCAGCCATCATTGGAGTGAATGACATCTGTGATTACCGCATCAGAATTTACCTGTCCCACAAGTCCGTTTACCTCGGCATGCCCCTCTTTTCCAAAGATGACTATCTGTCCTTTCTCTCCCTCTCTATCCTCACCTCCAACAGATTTGTATGTCTCCCTTATCCTCTCCTGAAGTTTGAGCACTACAGGACAGGTGCAGTCAATAAGCTTGATGCCATTCTCTTTGGCTATGGCATACGTGCATGGGGGTTCGCCATGAGCCCTGATGAGAACAGTTGTATTGCGCATCTGCTTCATCTCTCCAATATCAATGACGGTAAGCCCTTTTTTATGCAACCTTTCAAGTTCTGCGTTGTTGTGTACTATTGCTCCAAGTGAGTATAATTGTCCGGCGGTATTGTTCTGTCCGGCACTCCCGGCAATCTGGTCAAGGTTTCTTTCGGCTGTCTCTACAGCCCTTATCACACCGTTGCAGAACCCCGAGCCTCTATCTATTTCAACCTGAAGATTCATTTTGAATTGTCCAATAAAATTAAAAACAGTTTATCATATTATTCCCGACAGAAAACTGTCGGGACAAAAATAGAAAAAAATATTGTACTTTTGCGGTTATGGAGAACAGAAGGATAATTATAGCTATAGACGGTTATTCGTCTACCGGGAAAAGCAGTTTTGCAAAGCTGATTGCCAGTAAGTTGGGGTATATTTATGTTGATACTGGTGCAATATATAGGGCCGTTACATATTTTGCTTACAGCTGTGGTTTTATAGACAGCAGGTGCAAGATTAAGGAGGAGTGGCTTAAGAAGGCCATCAAGGGGATAAGGGTAACTTTCAGACAAACCGGAGAGAATGGCAAATCTGAGACCTACCTTAATGATGTGAATGTTGAGAGGCAAATACGAACGATGGAGATTTCCAACAAGGTGAGTTACATTTCTGTGCTTCCATTTGTGAGAAATTATGTAGATGGTATCCTTAAGGAATTTGGCAAGAGCAAAGGGGTGGTGATGGATGGCCGTGATATTGGTACGGCTGTGTTTCCCGATGCTGAACTTAAAATATTTATGACGGCGTCTGCTCAAGTGAGGGCGGAGCGCAGATTCAAGGAGTTGCAGGATAAGGGTGCCAAGGAGAGTTTTGAAGAGGTTCTTAAAAATATAGAAGAGAGGGATTACATAGATGCCAATAGGGAGACTGCTCCGCTTATGCGTGCAGAGGATGCCATTCTTTTGGATAACAGCAATATGACTATAGACCAGCAGATGGAGTGGCTCGACTGTATACTTAAGGAGAGGTTCTCTTTTGGACTTTTTAACTAATAAAAGACAGGGTATATGAGAGTTGCAGTTCTGGATCTGGGAACAAATGTGTTCAATATGCTGCTGGCAGATTTTACTCGAGAGGGGTGCAGATATGTAAAGGAGTTCAAGTGTGCTGCCAAGTTGGGCGGAGGCGGATTATCTTCTGGTGTGATAGCTGCAAGTGCCTTTGACACCGCGTGTGCGGCAATGGAGCGTATAATGGAGCAGATTGAGTTGAATGGTGGGGCAGATTATATAATTCCGTATGCAACATCGGCTGTGAGAGATGCAGCCAATGGTAACGAGTTTGTTGCTCTTATGCGTGAAAAGTTTGGTGTTGAAGTGCGTGTAATACCCGGTGAGCGTGAGGCGGAGTTCATATTCAAAGGAATAATACGGAGTTTGCCCGAAGGTGTTTTTGCCGCTTCGGAGAATGGTGCAATTCCTGGGCAAAGAAAAAATATTCTTATGCTGGATATAGGTGGAGGCAGCAATGAGTTTATAATATCTGACGGAAAAGAGATTCTTTGGAAAGAGAGTTTTCCTATAGGTATGGCCAGAATGAGGGAGAAGTTCAACTATGAAGAGCCTATTGCCAATAGTGTAATTGAGGAGTTTGAACAATTCTGTAATGGAGTGCTTGAGCCTTTGTGGGAGCAGATTGAGATTTACAGGCCACAGCTCTTTGTTGGCTCTTCGGGCTCGTTTGATACCTTTAAGGATCTGATGTTTGGGCCGGAGGTTGAGTATAAGCCATGCCGTGTGCTGCCGGCTGATGATTTGTTGGCTCTTCATGAAAAGCTTTTGCTTTCAACCGCGCAAGAGCGTCTGGCAATGCCAAGGATGTCTCCAATAAGGGTAGATTATATAGTTTTGGCCTCAGTGTTTACACAAATGGTCTTAAGAAGGGTGCAACCCGAGGTGATATATCAGTCGGCCTACTCGCTAAAAGAGGGGGCAATGGCAGAGCATTATGAAAATTGGCTTGATAGTTGATTGTAGCCGACAAGTTAAAATTTATAGGAGATGAAAGTACTTATTGTAGATGACGAAAGGAGTATAAGAAATACCCTGAAAGATATTCTTGAATTTGAGGGCCATAATGTAGATTTGGCTCAGGACGGTAAAGAGGGGCTTGACAAGGCATTGCAAGGCAATTATGATGTGGTGTTCTGTGATATAAAGATGCCTGGAATGGATGGCGTTGAGGTTCTTGAGAAGTTGGTGGAGAATGGGGTGGATACCTCAATTGTGATGATTTCGGGTCATGGGACAATCGATACGGCCGTTGAGTGCATAAAGAAGGGAGCATTTGATTTTATACAGAAACC
>JAFZFL010000020.1 GCA_017555925.1 Bacteroidales bacterium
GTGCTCTTTATAGTACTGGCCTACCTTATGGGGTCGGTCTCCAGCTCAATCCTGCTGGGCAAGTATTTCTATGGTATTGACGTAAGGGAGTATGGCAGCAAGAACCCGGGGGCAAACAACACACAGAGGGTGCTTGGCTGGGAAATAGGCCTTCTTGTGCTGGCTTTTGACATCCTCAAGGGAGTTGCGGCCACATCCCTGGTTTTCTTCCTTCCATTCCCAAGGGAAACAAATGGATTTGTCGGGACCCAGATTGTATTTGGATTCTCTGCAATTATGGGACATGTGTTCCCGGTATTCCACAATTTCAAGGGGGGCAAAGGTGTTGCCACAATGTGCGGAGTGCTGCTGGCCATCCATCCGTTTGCCGTGCTTATCTGCACCTCAATCTTCTGCATTATGCTTTTCATTACCAGATACGTTTCTGTAAGCGTGATTACCGCAGTAACCTGCTTCCCGTTTCTGGTAAATACCCTTTTTGCCCTTTGGCTTGATCCGCAGGAGACCCTGGTGATAAAGATCTTCAGCATTGTTGCCGGATGCACAATATGGCTGTGCCACATCAGCAACCTCAAAAGGCTCTACCACGGCAAGGAGGAGAAGTTTGTAATAAAGAAACCTCTGAAAGAAAAATCATGTCCTCTTCCCGACAGGGAATCAAGAAAGGGGGCCTAGTTCTTATAGGAGCTTTCAATTGCAAGGCGGAGCTCTGTAATTGAACCCATGGTCTTAATCTTGCCATCCTTTACAAAGGAGATGTTTCCAGTCTCTTCCGACACTACAATTACACAGGCATCAGTCTCTTCTGTAAGGCCAACTGCCGCCCTGTGCCTCATGCCGTAATTTGCCGGAATATTGGGGTTCTCTGTAATTGGCAAGGTGCATCTTGCAGCCACTATCCTGTCATTGGCAATCACCATAGCGCCGTCATGAAGAGGGGAATTCTTGAAGAAGAGGTTCTCAATAAGCCTTCTGTTGATTTTTGCGTCAATCACATCTCCAGTCTCAATGACAAACTCCATTGAAGATGTGCGGGCAAGCACTATAAGTGCACCGGTATTGGTTTCACTCATCTTCCTGCACGCATGCGTAATCTCGTCCAATGCCTCAAGCTGCATTGATATTCCCTTGTTGCCCAACAGCTTGCTGAATATCTTCAGCTTTTCATTATTGAGGATATAATTGTTGCCCAGACTCAAAAGGAACTTCCTTATCTCCTGCTGGAACAGCACTATGATGGCTATCACTCCCACTCCAAGCACCTGTCCCATAATCTCTGAAAGGAGGCTCATGTTAAGCGCCTTAACAACCGCCCAAATAATGTACAGGGTGATGATTCCCAAGAAAATGCTGATAGCTGCGGTGCCCCTTATAAGCTTATATACATAATACACCAGCAGACCAACAAGCAGGATGTCCACAACATCCATTATATGAAAGTTTATAATCTCAAACATGTCTAGTAATTTATCTCCTCAAAGTTATAAAAAAATAGCCCATTTGTAAAAAAAGCGAGGGCCGGACTTTTTGCCCGGCCCAGTTTTTATCTTGCCTGAGATATAACTACTTCAAATATTGTATCTGAACTTTCTTGGTTTTTGACTTTACAATAAGTTTTTTTTCTGAATAATTCTTGGGATAAACTACACAAACATCTGCCGAACACTCCCAAACATCAGCATTTCCTTGAGAGCCAACCTTCTTCAGAGTTCCATTGTAATAGAAAATAACGTTACCGCTAGACATGCTTTTCTTTGGCTTGTTGCCTTTGAACTTAGCTGTTCCATGTGACCAGTCTGCGTATGCTATTGTTGGACATACGGTGAATGACAATGTACATATTGCCAGAATTGCTATAAGTAACTTTTTCATAACTGAAGATTTTAAAAGTTTCCCAAAATTTAGCAATAATTACATTCCCCACAAATAGTGAAAGTCCATTGGCTGGACATACATTTACAAAGGATCTGGCAATTACACCCGTGATTAGAAATTAGAGTGATATAAGGATATTACAAATTAGATCAATCTGTCAAGTTTATGCATTCTTTGACAGATAGCAAAATTCCTGTCAAAAAGTCAAATGTGAATAAACTTACTTCCTGCCATAGCGGGCAGAAGGCGCCTTCATCATTTCATACGCGCCAGCGTGGCATAGTTGCATAAGTCAAAGATGAATTTTCATAAGCGAGTAATCACAAAGTATTTTGGGGAAAGTTCCTGCAATTCACCGTGGGCAACATACCCATACAGAGTGCTTCCCGACAAGGGTTACTGCACACGGCAGAACAAATTTGTTGCACCGTGGGCGCTTACCATCTCCAAATGCGTCTCTGGAATGGGGGTTTGCCCACGGTGAATTGCAGGAACTCTGAGGGGACAGCAATATGCGATAAATGTAATTTTCCCTTCATCACTCCACATACGCCAGCGTAGCAATGCTCACCCTACACCCAAGCTGCTCCACCAGAATTGAGGCACGGGCCTCAAGTGTTGCACCGGTGGTAAGGACATAATATAATAGTGATATAAGAATTAGGGGCTACAAGGCAGATAATGGATCAAGAAATATGATTACTAGTAAAAAATGCTAAAAATTGCATTTTATTGTAAAAAAGTTATCAAAAAATTTTTCGTTTCGCCTATTTCAGAGTATAATGGTAAAAACGCTAACATAAAAACTTGATCTATGGCAAAATTTGATAGTAAAACCATTAACTTTGGTAGAGTGGAATATACATCATCTACTGTATACGTTTATAGTTCAGCCCATGAAAGAGGAGGGTTGTGCCTTCCGTGTGGAACTGTTATGGATGCCAGATGGGTAGGGGCCACAGTGCAGGTTCAGATGTCCAATGGCTGGACTTACATTTACGAAGGATTTGGCAATTATACCCGTGGCTGGATGCGATAGAATCGCAAAAAATTTTATATTAGTATAGAATAATAAAAATATATTACTTGCTATATGGATAATTACGAAATTAAAAAATTCCAGAAACAGTAACTACAATAAACCCAGGTGTTTTCCTTGGATGTTCAAACCTTAAATCTGTGGCAATATTGGGTCCGATAAAAGATCTTGGAAATCCATTCAGTCCTCACACCAGTACACCAGCTCTTGAATATGTAACATTTAGCGCAGGAATTAAGAAGATGGATGAGTACATATTGTCAGATATCCCTAACTTGAAAGCTATCAATGTGCCTGCAAAGAAAGGTGCATATTACAAGAAACGCCTTCCAGAGGAAGTTCATCACCTGGTTGTGGAGATGGAACCCGTAAAGAAAGCCAAGAAGTAATTTTTGATATTACCGTTTCAATAATCTTCCGGTTTAATAGCACAAGAAAAAAAGGGGGGGGAATCTCCTCCCTTCTTGTTAATCTATAAGGCCAGAGGCTATTCGCAAACCTCTAAAGCGTTGACAAAACTTTCCTTGAGACCGATCCAAACTGGATGACTGCCATGACTGATGATACAAATCCATTTGCACCCAAAAGAATGGATCTGGGAATTGGTCTGATTGATTATTACGAGTTGGGCTTATCCCTGAATAATATTTTTTATATCCTCAAGTATGGTTTTTTCCACATCCGCAAATTTGGGTCCTGGGCTCTTGAAAGTCCCCTCTGCCCGCAAACATAGAAAATAAGCCTTCTTTTCACACCCTGTTTCAAGGTTTATAGCACTTCCTTCGTACAGAACATACTTACGGCAGATCAGTTTGTTTAAAGATGAAGGCCAAGCTTGGTCCTGAGGCCATTGAAGCGCTACCCCCTTCAATTGCCTTGTAGCCAGATTTCTCAGTCCTCTATCATACTCCACACCCCAAAATCCCACCTCGCGGAAACCCAATGCATCAAAAATTATTTCCCAATCTTTTCCAAAGCATATTCCAAAACTTTTA
>JAFZFL010000238.1 GCA_017555925.1 Bacteroidales bacterium
GTTTTACAGGCTCCTGGTATCTCTCCACATCAAAGCATACACCAGTAGGGAAGAACGAGCCTTTCACCCCTTTCTCCTCCAGCGTGTTAAGGACTGGAACCACGCCGTCAAAATTCTCAAACCGTCCGGAGTCTGCCTGGCTGTAATGCCCCGTAAATACCAGATACACCTCCTTGTTTTGGGGATTGATTTTTTCCACAACCCCATATTCATCAGTTACAAATACCGGAGCAGCGTTTTTATTGCCTCCGCAAGAACAAATGACTGCCAATAACGGCAGCAAAAGCTGGATTTTAAAGTTTTTCATTTTTAATAACTTTTTTTACAAAGATAACCATTTGGGGAAACACTTATACAAAATATTTCTTATCTTGCGTGGCACTTTTGGGAATATTCTTCCCGATAAATATAAAGTTTATGGCAGTTATTGGAGTAGATCTTGGCGGTACAAAGGTTGCCGCTGCAATTTTTGACCACTTTGGGAACATCAAAGCCAAAGAGGTGAGGTTATTGGATGGAGCACAGGGAGATAAAGTGGGAAAAATGGTAAGTGAAGTGATTCTTTCACTTATGGAGAGCAATCCGAGGCAACTTATAAAAGCCATTGGAGTTTGTGTCCCCGGAATTGTATATTCCAAGAAAAATACCGTGTGGGCCCCAAATATCCCGGGATGGAACAATTATCCTCTTAAAAAGAGGATTGAGGCTGCCGTTCAGAATCCAAAGATAAAAGTTAGTGTTGAGAGCGACCGTACCTGCTACGTACTGGGTGAGGTGTGGAAAGGTGGAGCCAAAGGGTGCCAGAATGTGATTTACCTTGCTGTAGGAACCGGTATTGGCGGGGGTATCCTTATAGACGGAAGGGTGCTTCACGGCCATAGCGATATTGTAGGTGCTACAGGCTGGATGGCACTGCAGAACCCTTATCACGAGGATTATATCCCTTGCGGATGTTTTGAGCATTTTGCTTCCGGGAACGGTATTGCCCTTCAGGCTCAGAAGGCTCTCAGATGTGAGAAGAATTACAGCGGAGTGCTGTCGGGAAAACCTATAGAAGAAGTTACGTCAAGGGATGTGTTTGCCGCATATGAGGAGGGTGACCTTATTGCCCGCAAGGTGCTTGACAAGGCCATTGAGATGTGGGGAATGGGTGCTGCAAACCTTGTAAGCCTGTTCAACCCCGAAAGGTTCATTTTTGGAGGTGGTGTGTTCGGGCCTGCAGTACAGTTTATCCCAAGGATTTATGATGAGGCCTGCAAATGGGGACAGCCCATTTCAATGAAACAGGTGAAATTCAGGGCTTCAAAAGTTGAGGGCGAGGCTGCGCTTTATGGGGCGGGTTATCTGGCTATCAGGGAATCAATGCACGAAAAATAAAATTTAAGGCTATATGGAGAAGAAATATTCAACCGGTCTGGTATTTACAGCTGCCTGTGCAGGCATGTCATTTTTTGGAGTAACCATGCTTTCTTTGGGGCCTATTCTTGGTCCGCTGAATGCAGTTGTTGAAGGGGCAAACGCATTGCCTTCCACAATGTCTATAGGTATTATAATAGGTACAATCCTATTCGGACCTGTTGTAGACAAATTTGGTTACAAATGGCTGCTTATTCTGGCCTCTATCTGTGCCCTTGCCGGAGTTCAGGGGCTTGCAACTTTCAATGAGATAGGATTGCTTCACGCTTCCATTTTCCTTTTGGGCTTGGGTGGCGGCATCCTTAACGGCGAAACCAATGCACTGGTATCGGATATCTACGATGATAACAAACGTGGCGGACGCCTTGGCCTGCTTGGCGCATTCTATTGTATAGGTGCCCTGTTGTGGACTCTTATGAATTACTTCATTCCAGATTTCAGAATTCCGTTGAATGCAGTTTCAGCTGTTATGGCTGTGTTCATCATTTCATTCTTCTTCATTGCTTTTCCCAAAGCAAAACCTCAGGAGAATGTCTCGGTTTCAAAATCTTTGGGATTGCTAAAATATCCTGCCCTTATACTTTTTGCCGTTGTATTGTTCTTCCAATGTGCTTTTGAGGGAACCAGCGGCAACTTTACAGTGCAGTACCTTTCAAATGTGGGTGGTATGGATAATGCTACCGCCACATTGGCTATGACCTGGTTTACAATAGGAATGCTGGCAGGTAGATTGCCCCTTGGAAACATTATGGGCAAACTTAAGGAGTTGGGAACCCTTTACCTTTACTTGGGTGTAGCTCTTGCGGGTGTAATCCTGTTCTTTGTAGAGGCATCCAGCGCTGCTGCAGTTTATACCGCAATGGCCCTTATCGGATTTGGAGTGGGAGCCACTTTCCCTGTAGTGCTCAACTTTATTGGAGGAGCCTTTAAGGATCTGAGCGGAACAGCATTTTCAATTGCCCTTTTCATTGGATTGTGCGGACAGTCTTTGGGCAATAAGTTTATGGGCTTGCAGTTTGACGGAGGCAATTTCACAAACCTCCCTGTAACCCTCATTGTATGTGTGGCAGTAATGGTGGTACTTGTGCCACTAGCGGTTAAAGTATCAAAAAAATAAAGTGAAACCTATTTATAAACACTTAAAAAATATAAGAAAATGTTAGCTAACGAATGGAAAAAGAACGCTATTAGCGTAATGGACAAAATTGAGGAGACTCAGATGGAGAACATCAGAAAAGTTGCTGAAGTTATGGCTGATACCATTGAGGCAGGCCGTTGGGTTCACACTTTCGGTTGCGGTCACGCAAACCTTCCTATTGAGGAGATGTATCCAAGAATTGGCGGATTTGTAGGATTCCATCCTCTTTGCGAGCTTCCTCTAACTTTCTTTACCCATATTACAGGTGAGATGGGTATCCATCAGTTCTTGTGGCTTGAGCGTGCAGAGGGTTATGGCCAGTCTATTATGAAGAGCTGGAACTTTGATGAGAAAGATGTCCTTTGGATCTTCTCACACACCGGTATCAATGCTGTTAACATTGATGTGGCTCTTGAGGCTAAGAAACGTGGTATGAAAGTTATTGTATTTGGTTCGGCTTCTGAGACCGGCAACAAAGTTCCTCGCCACTCTTGCGGAAAGAACCTTTTCCAGATTGCAGACTACGTAGTTGATACTTGCTGCCCTATAGTTGACGCATCTTGCCAGTTGAAGAAACATCAGGATAAAGTTGGTCCTCTTTCAACTATGGCTTCTGTAACTACTGTTTGGATGACTATCTGTACTGTTGCTGAGATTTTGGAGGAGAGAGGTGTTAAACTTTATATCCACCCTTCTCACAACGTTCCTGGTGACACCACTGCTCACGAGCGTTTGGATGCTTGTATTGCTGAGTACAAGAAAAGATCTGCAGGATTGTAATATAACTATTGCAACAAAGACAAATAA
>JAFZFL010000239.1 GCA_017555925.1 Bacteroidales bacterium
CCGTAAGGGTATGGCCCCTATGTCATTGATTCAGAAAATGCACGGCACCCAAGCTTTGGTTGAGAGCGTTAATGATATGATTTCTGAGTCTTTGCATAATTACATTGTAGAGAACAAGCTTAATATTTTGGGTGAGCCTCTTCCTAATGATGAGAAGCAGCAGGCTATTGATTGGGAGAATGCAGAGGCTTATGATTTTGTTTTTGACATTGCTTTGGCACCTGAGTTGAATTTTACTCTATCAAGTGAGGATAAGATTGTTTCATACGAGGTTGAGGTTTCTGAGGAGTCAAGAAAGAGCTACAAGTCAAACTTGTTGAAACAGTATGGCAAACTTGAGAATACAGATGAGATTCACGAGGAGGATTTCATTATTGCTGATCTTGAGCAGGAGAGTATGAAGATAGAGGGTACTTACATTACTCTAAGAACTATCGAGGATAAAGGTTTGTTCCTTGGCAAGAAGGCTGGTGAGAGCTTTGAGATTGATGTTAACAAGACTTTCACAAACGAGACAGACCGTGCAGCTATGTTGAAGGTGAAGAAAGAGGAGTTGGCAGATCTAAACCCTATGTTTACTGTAACTATCAAAGAGATCAAGACTTTTGTAGAGGCTGAGCAGAGCCAGGATCTTTATGACCGTTTGTTCGGTGAGGGCGAGGTTAAGACTGAGGCTGAGTTTGATGCAAAAGTTGAGGAGAGAATCAAACAGGAGTATCAGAATGAGAGCGCATACCGCTTTATGTTGGATGCAAGAGAGTATCTTTTGAACAAAACCAACATCCAGCTTCCTGAGGAGTTCTTGAAGAGATGGTTGTATGTAATCAACGATGGCAAGTTTACAATGGAGGAGATTGAGAAAGACTTCCAATTGTTCTTGAAAGATTTCCGTTGGCAGTATATCCGTCAGTACATTATGAAGGAGCAGAAAATGGAGATTAAGAGAGAGGATGTTATGGCTGTTGCCAAGAAGATTGCAGCTATGCAGTTTGCAATGTACGGCTTGAGCAATGTTCCTGAGGAGCAGTTGGAAACTTACGCAAACTCTTTGATCTCTAACGAGAAAGAGGGTAGAAGAATCTATGAGAAGACTGAGGAGGATATGGTTCTTAACTACGTTAAGAGTGTTGTTACCTTGGAGAACAAGTCTATCTCAATTGATGACCTTCAAAAATTGAACAACTAATTCATATATAAGGGTAACTGATTATTGCAAAAGGGTTACCTGTAGATGATAAGTCTCAATTATGGAGATAATAAAGATGGAGACGGCGTTGGGCTGTCTCCATCTTTTGTAATATACATATATGTTTCCCGACAGCCACAGCAGATGTTATGTAATATTCCTATAGTTTTTGGGTAAATAAATTAGTATATTTGTTTTTCATTTAATAAAATTCGTAGATATGGCAAGTGAGTTTGAAAAATTTGCAACTAAACATTTGGGAATAAGTTCTTTATCTTTGCATAGATTCAATTCTATAAATGCAGCATATATAAACCCTTCAATCATTGAGGAGCGACAGATGAATGTTGCTGTCATGGATGTTTTTTCACGTCTGATGATGGACCGTATCATTTTTCTTGGAGTGCCTATCTCTGATGATGTGGCCAACATTATTCAGGCACAGCTTCTGTTCCTCGATTCAACAGATTCAAAATCAGATATCCAATTATATATAAATTCTCCAGGCGGTTCTGTATATGCAGGCCTTGGAATTTATGATACAATGCAGCTTGTACAGTCTGATGTTGCTACAATCTGTACAGGATTAGCAGCCTCAATGGCCTCTGTGTTGCTTACAGCCGGCACTAAAGGCAAGAGAAGTGCGTTGCCTCACTCAAGAGTAATGATTCATCAGCCTCTTGGAGGAGCAGAGGGTCAGGCTTCTGATATAGAGATTACAGCACGTGAAATAATCAAACTTAAGAAGGAGTTGTATGAAATAATCTCAACCCATTCGGGCAAATCGTTGGAGCAGATTGAGAAGGATGCCGACAGAGATTATTGGATGACTGCTCCAGAGGCTTTGCAGTATGGAATGATTGATGAGATATTGGGTAAAGGAGGCAACAGATCCCAGATAAAATAGTCTTCTCACAATTTGTGCATAAAGAAAGATTTGATTGGGAACAGAGATTGTAAAAGAATAAAATTATAGGAGCAGAGAGATGTCAAAAAAGAATAGAGAAGATTCAGGCGCGTTTTGTTCATTTTGCGGCAGATCGGAGAACAGTGTTAAATTGCTTATGGGCGGAATGTACGGTTTCATTTGTGAAGAGTGTGCTGCCCAGGCAAACGAATATGCAAAGGAACAACTCTCACAAAAACAGAAAGGCGCAGCTGGAAAAGAGCTTAAGCTTTTGAAACCTAAGGAGATTACAGCATTTCTTGATGATTTTGTAATTGGACAGGATGAGGCAAAGAAATTTTTGTCGGTAGCTGTATATAATCATTATAAAAGAATAAATTACATTGCATCCGGAAAGGGAAATGCAGGTAATGATGATAGCGGTCTTGATCTTGAAAAGTCAAATATTCTTATTGTTGGCCCGACAGGTACAGGTAAAACATTGCTTGCCAAGAGTATTGCAAAGATGCTTAATGTGCCCTTTGCAATTGTAGATGCTACAGTTCTTACAGAGGCCGGTTATGTAGGAGAGGACGTGGAGACTATACTTACCAGACTTTTGCAGGAGGCCGATTATAACGTTGAACTTGCGCAGAGAGGAATTGTGTTCATTGATGAGATAGACAAGATTGCGCGCAAAAGCGACAATCCGTCAATAACAAGGGATGTGTCGGGCGAGGGTGTGCAGCAGGCTATGTTAAAGTTGCTTGAGGGTAATGTGGTTAATGTACCTCCGCAAGGTGGAAGAAAGCATCCTGAGCAGAAGATGATAGCTGTGGATACAACTAATATCCTCTTTATTTGCGGTGGCGCTTTTGAGGGAATTGAGCGCAAAATTGCCCAACGCCTCAATACTCAGGTTGTGGGTTACGGCGCACAGAAAAAGACAGAGCATATAGATAAAAAAGATCTGTTGAGATATGTTGCTCCGCAGGATTTGAAATCATATGGTCTCATTCCTGAGATTATAGGCCGTTTGCCTGTGCTTACTTATCTTCATCCATTGACCAGAGAGGCACTGCTTGATATTCTTGTAAAACCGAAGAATGCAATTGTAAAGCAATATGTGAAACTCTTTGAAATGGATGGGGTAAAGCTTACAATTGAGCAGGAGGTGCTGGAGTTCATTGTAGATACAGCAATTGAGTACAATTTGGGAGCCAGGGGATTGCGCTCAATTTGTGAGGCAATTATGCTTGATGCAATGTATAGTGCTCCGTCGGAGAAGAAAAAGAGCCTTGTCATCAAATTGCCGTATGCAAAGGAGAAAGTGGCAAAATTTACTGGATCACTTATATAAGAGTGCGGTAATTTTATACACAGGTAAACAGATACACAGATAAATAGATAATACAGGTAATGCAGATAAATAGATAAAAGATACAGTTACTATGAAGAATTACATTGAGAATAATAAGGAGAGATTCCTGAGTGAACTGTTTGAGATTTTGAGAATCCCTTCAATAAGTTCAAGCGAGGCCAACAAGGCAGATATGCAGAGATGTGCAGAGAAACTTGCAGAACAGTTGCTTGCTGCCGGTGCAGATTCGGCTGCCGTTTATCAGACTGCAGGTCATCCGGTGGTTTTTGGTGAGAAGATGGTTAGTCCAGAGTTGCCTACTGTACTGGTTTATGGCCACTATGATGTGCAGCCTGTTGATCCTATAGAGTTGTGGAAATCGCAGCCGTTTGAGCCAGAGGTAAGGGATGGTGCAATCTATGCCCGTGGAGCAAATGATGACAAGGGACAGCTGTTCATGCATGTAAAGGCTTTTGAGTATCTTGTAAGTGAGGGTAAATTGAATCACAATATAAAGTTTATTCTTGAAGGAGAGGAGGAGATTGGTTCTCCAAGTCTGGGAGCATGGGCAAAAGAGCATAAGGATATGTTGGCGTGCGATGTTATTCTTGTTTCTGATACAACCATGATTTCAGATAAGGTTCCTTCAATAAATTGCGGAATGCGTGGTTTGGCTTATGTTGAGGTTGAGGTGACAGGACCTAACAAAGATCTTCACTCCGGCCACTATGGAGGAGCTGTGTATAATCCTATCAATGCACTATGCAAAATGATAGATTCATTGATTGATGACAAAGGACACATTACTGTAAAGGGCTTTTATGATAAGGTTGTAGAATTGAGTCCTGAGGAGAGGGAGATGTTTGCACGTGCACCATTTGATATGGATGAGTATAAGAAATCTCTTGATATAGATGAAGTTAAGGGAGAGGAGGGTTACTCTACCCTTGAGAGAACAGCTATAAGACCGTGTCTTGATGTAAACGGTATTTGGGGTGGCTTTATTGGCGAAGGGGCAAAGACAGTGCTTCCGTCTGTTGCCCATGCAAAAATCTCCATGAGACTTGTTCCAAATCAGGATTGCAATGAGATAGCAAAACTTTTTGAGGAGCATTTCTTATCAATAGCACCAAAGGGCGTTAAAGTTAGGGTTATTCCTCATCATGGAGGTAATGGATTCCTTATTCCAGTTTCATCTCCGGCATACAAGGCAGCAGCAAAGGCAATGGGCGAGGTATATGGAATTGAACCTGTTCCAAGCAGGGGAGGTGGAAGTATTCCTATTCTTGCAGATTTGCAGCAGATATTGGGCGTAAATCCACTATTGATGGGCTTTGGTCTTGAGAGAGATACAATTCACTCACCAAACGAGAGCTATTTGTTGGATCAGTTCTATAAGGGAATGGAGTCAATAGCGCTATTCTATAAATACTATACAAACAAGTAATTTGTATTATCCCGACAGATTTCCAATAATTTTAATATTAAATATTTAAGAGCAAACAATATGAATTATATAGAATTATATGAGCAGATAAAGGCAAAGAAGAGTTTCTTGTGTGTAGGATTGGATTCTGACCCCCAACTCTTGCCTGAGTGTTTGAAAGATGCAGAGTATCCAATTTTTGAATTCAATAAGGCCATTGTTGATGCAACAGCCCAATATAGTGTGGCTTATAAACCAAATCTTGCATTCTATGAGGCAGAGGGCGTGGCAGGATGGATTCAGCTGGAGATGACTGTAGATTATATCAAAAAGAATTATCCTGA
>JAFZFL010000240.1 GCA_017555925.1 Bacteroidales bacterium
CAAATTATAGTCATTATACGGATAGTAATATTTTCCTGTTACTGTGGTATCGGCAGATGCTGCCCTGTAAGCAGGAAATAGATATGTAGGGTAACGGTATTCCAGCATTTCAAGATTATCAGGGAACTCAAATGGGAAGATCATTGTTGCCTTTGAAATAAGTATTTTTGAAGGATCTATGCCATTATCAGCAGCCCATTTGTCGAGAGTATCCTTAAGAGAATTCATATTAACATAAGGATTAATGCCGGCAACACCTTCAATTGGCAATTTTTCAAGTTGTTGTGTAGTCTCAAGATGTTTTGAACTATATGAAGATGTGTTCAGGCATCCGCCATATCCAAATGCAAATGAGGCTGTTGTGTCTTTTCTTTCAAGACCTTCATCCCATGTTGGCTGGAAGTTGTATTTTATATTTACTGTTATTCCTCCAAGACTGAACAGATTCAATCTTCCTGCATCAATATTCATAGGAGAGTCACAAGTAATATAGAGACCGCCATGACCTTCAACAAAGAGTTTGAGAGAGTCCTTCTCCTCTTCAGTGGCTTTCAGAAGCTCTTCTCCATATTCATTTGAAATATAGAAACTGATGGAATCTCCACCAAAATATGTGGCGGCACTTGTGTTGAGTTCTACCGGAATATAGTTCTCTTCTGTTAGGGAATTGGTGTATAATTGGGTTGAATCAATAGCCTCTTTAAGCCTGTAAACGTGAAAGTTCTGTGTAATGCCATTTTGAGATGGATCCATTATGATGGATGTTCTTGCAATTGACGAGACCATCTCACTTGATGTGGAGTAGGAAGGGTAGTACGAACCGTATCCATAATATCCTCCATAACCATAGTAATCATATCCATAACCATATCCATAGCCATATGAGTATGGATCATAGTAGTAAGAGTATGGATTGTAGTATGATGAGTTTGTTGAAGCGTTTGATGAGTTCAATGAAGCGTTTGGCGTTGCCAGTGTCATGGTAATGTAGGTAGAGATAATTTTGGCATCCTTGCCAGTATCCCAGGAGGTTGAGTTGGGACACACATTTCCGGCAGTGCCGAATTTGGCTATTCCAAATTCGCTGGTGTTGAATGCGCCTACAGTAGCATAGTTCATTGACGAACCCTGGAGACTATCAAGAGTTTTTAGCTCGACAGGAATCCTAAAACGGGCGATTTTTACCTTAAGCAACTGGCTTTCAGGCACATAATCTGAACCTACGGATTTATCTACCGTAATACATGAAAAGAGGAGATGGCCCATAGCGGCCATCAATATAAGGGTTTTTAAAATATTCTTAAATTGCATTGTCTCCTAAAATTGTGTCATAAAACTGGTTATACTCTTTGATATATTCAGATTCCGCACCAATTCCGTTAAATGGCAGTGTTGGCAATTTCATAGATTGTACAAAATTTACAATCTCCTCGTTGATGGATTCGCTTCCCATGATGATGCCATCTGAATATTGTATAGCCAACTTAGCAAGATTTATGCCATTAGGCTCTTTGAGCAGTTCCATGTCCTTTCCTTTTATGCCGGGCAAAGTAGCTTTTGCTTTCATGTCTGGTGCAAAGGTGACATCGTCTATCTCGTTATATAGCGAAAGGACTACCTTACTCTCTGTAAAGATAGGGTCATCCTTGTAAACTTTCTTCAAATAAATTGGCAGAATGTGTGAAATCCAGCCCTGACAATGGATAATATCCGGTTTCCATCTCAACTTCTTGACAGTTTCAAGCACTCCACGTGCAAAGAAAACAGCTCTCTCGTCATTATCCTCAAAGAAAGCACCGTTTTCATCATTGAAAATGAACTTCCTCTGGAAGTAATCGTCATTATCAATAAAATATACTTGCATGCGCGCTGCAGGGATAGAAGCCACTTTTATTATCAGAGGTCTGTCAATATCATTCACAACAATGTTCATCCCGGAAAGACGTATAACTTCGTGCAACTGGTTTCTGCGTTCATTGATACAGCCATAACGGGGCATAAATGAACGAATCTCCTTACCACTCTCCTGTATTCCCTGAGGAAGGTGTCTGCCTACTGTAGATACAACGGTTTCAGGCACATACGGAAAAATTTCCGAATTGACAAATAATACTCTCTTAGGATTTTTCATATAGACAAAATTTAGCTCTGCAAAGGTAATAAAAAAATTAAATAAAATGATATTCAAATTTTGTATATCTTTGAGGTTTCGTTATCTATGAGTAAAAAAGAAAAAAATATAATTGCCAGACGGTTAGCACACTCTTATCTCTCGTCAATAATAAGCATTAGCCTTGTGCTGCTGCTTGTTGGTTTCTTTGCCCTGATTGCAGCGAATGCAAAATCGGTATCCAACTACTTTAAGGAGAACATTTCAATATCTGTAATCCTTAATGGCGATGTTGAGGAGGATGAGGCCATGAAACTCGACAAGAAACTCCTTTCAATGGATTGTGTCAAATCCACACGCTACATATCAAAAGAGCAGGGAACGCAGGAAATGAAGGAGCTGCTTGGAGCAAACTTCCTTGATATTTTTGAGAGCAATCCAATTCCAATCTCTTTTGAAGTGCAGTTGAATGGTGACTATTTTTCGCCCGACAGTGTGGCGCTTTTCACCTCGGCAGTAGAGCAGCTGCCCCAGGTAGATGAAGTAAGTTATCAGAGTTCTCTTATAAGTGCCATAAATGACAATGTGGAGCGCATAGGTCTCATATTCCTTGTGTTTATCCTGTTGCTTCTTTTTATCTCATTTGTGCTTATAAACAATACCGTAAGGCTGAATGTATACTCAAAAAGATTTTCAATATATACTATGCGTCTTGTAGGAGCAACCAGAGCTTTTATAAGAGCTCCTTTTCTTCTTAAGGCTGTTTTTCAGGGGCTTATATCGGCGCTTCTTGCTGTTGTAATGCTTCTTGGTATGCTTCTGGTCATAAGGGAGCAGTTTGCGCAGCTCTTTGCTGTATTTGAGTCGGAGATGTTGGTCTATGTTCTGTCGGGAGTAGTGGTATTGGGTCTATTGATATGTGTGATAAGCACTTTCTTTGTGGTAAACAAGCTTGTTTCCCTTAAGAATGATGAATTGTATTATTAGAAACATTGATTAAGATTATTCAAAAGTCTATATGAAAAAATCAAAAGCAGAGGGCCAGAATGGCCAGATAGATGAAAAGGGATTTGCTGTCCCTTATAAGAACATACTTTATATAATAGCAGGATTTGCTGTTA
>JAFZFL010000241.1 GCA_017555925.1 Bacteroidales bacterium
GAGAGAAGGCCTTTATGAAGGCCCAGGTGTATGACCAGGCACTTGAGGTGTTTAACCAGCTCAAGGAGGTTTTGAGCGAGATGAGCAATGACCTCAATGAGATGTTGGAAGATACACCTAACAACCGCAGAATCAGATTGGAGTACAGGGATAGGGGAAAGTTTGAGGCAGAATTGAAATTTGCGGACGATGTGCTTATCTTCAGCATGCATACAGATATTTTCCAATTTGACAGAGATCACTCAATCTGGAAAAATGAGTATGCAAAGAGAGACAAGTTCAATTCATATTGCGGTGTGATAAGCGTGTATAACTTTTTGTCAGACTCGTTGAAGTATAACAGAACAGAAGATCTTGGTTACCTTGTGGCAAGAATGTTCCTTAATAAGGAGAAACTCTTTTTTGTAGAGGGAAAGAGACAGAAGCGCCAGAGGGTGTCTGAATTTGGCAAGCATACAATTTCAAAGGCGGAGCTTGTAAGTTTTGTTGAGTCGGCTATGATTTATGCAATGTCATTTGATCTGTTGGTGCCACCATATGATCTTGTGAAAGTGGCCTCTGTAGATCAGATAAATGCCAAGATTGAGAGCTCGAGGATGCAGACAGGAAAACGTATGGGATACAAATATAATTCTGATGACGTATTGGAGATTGCAGAATGAAGCACTGTTTGTTGACATATCTTATAATCTTTCTCTTTTTGCCATTTTGGGCAGAGGCTCAGTTTCTGTCAAATGACAAGAAGGGCAAGGAGCAGATTGTTGTTGTTTCAGGATTGAATAAAGAGCAGGAACTTTGTAGGGTTATAGGATCAAAATTTGCACTTCCTACTGTAAATTATGAGCCTGTAACTCCTCCTAAATTCTGGAAAAAGGGAATTTTGACAGAGGTGGGTTTCTCTCAGGTTTCACTGACAAACTGGGCTGCCGGAGGATCGGGGTCAGTAGCATTGAACACCTATGTGAATGCCCATATCAATTATGCCAAGGGTAATATGTTCTGGGAGAACAGGGGACAGTTCAGCTATGGATTTGTACAATCATTTGAGGACGGATACCGTAAAAGCAGTGATAAGATTCTTCTCGACAGCAAATTCGGATATAGGGCAGTTGACAAGTTCTACTTCTCTGCTGTATTCAATTTTACATCGCAATTCTCACCAGGTTTTACCTATGCATCTGATGGAACTGCCACAATGGTCTCCAAGATGTTTTCTCCAGCATATATGTCGTTGGGTCTTGGTATAGATTACAAACCTGGCAAAGGTGAGATATTTTCACTCAATATAGCTCCACTTACAGGCTCAACAGTTATAGTTACCGATTCACTTTTGAGGAGCAGGTACAGTAACGCTCCTGATGAGGCTGTAAGATTTGAATTGGGAGCGCAGATTACTGCCAATCTTAAATATGAGATATTTAAAAATTGTAAGATAACAACTACCCTGAATCTCTTTTCAGACTATCTTAACAAGCCTCAAAATGTACAGATCAAATGGGATTTCAGGACAGATTTGAAGATAAACAAGTTTTTGAGTTCGTCATTGAGAACCAATCTTATCTATGACGATAAGGTTCTTATAACAGGCAAGGATGGTCATGCCGCTCCGCGCGTGCAGTTCCAGGAGATATTCAGTCTGTCATTTACATACACATTTGGCGAGTTTGTAAAATAAGCCTATGCAATACAAGTTCAATAAGCACCTGTCGGAGATACTTCCCAAATCTGCAGGAAGAATCAATATTCTTGTTGCTGTAAGCGGCGGTGCCGATTCAATGTGCCTGTTGGATCTGTTGCATAACTCATCACTCGATTTGAATATTGCAGCGGCTCATGTAAATTTCAATCTTAGGGGAGAGGAGAGCTGTGCAGATGAAGAGTTTGTACGTGAATGGACCTCGGCGCACTCTATAAAATGTTTCGTAAAGAGCGTTGATACAATATCTTATGCCCGTAAAAACTCTCTTTCCATAGAAATGGCTGCTCGTGAAATACGCTACAACTGGTTCTTCTCTTTAAAGGAGGAGTACAATTTTGATTATATAGCGGTAGCCCATCACTCCAACGACAACGCAGAGACCCTTCTGCTTAATCTGATAAGAGGAACCGGTATAGCAGGGGCATCGGGAATGAAAGAACTTGACGCAAGAACATCTGTTATCAGACCTCTTTTATCCTATTCCAGACAGAGTATTGAAAAATATCTGCAGCAGCGTGGAATCCCATACAGGACTGATCATACAAATCTTGAAAACGACTTTGCAAGAAATCGTATAAGGAATGAAGTTATACCACAATTGGAGAAGATAAATCCATCTGCTGTTGCAACAATCAACAGAAGTATGCGCCATTTTGGGGCGGTTGCGTCAATTATGGAGCGGTTGCACGAGAGCAAGAGATTACAGCTCTGCAGTTACGGATGTGAGGCGGATTCTCCATTTATGACGGTAGTAAAGAGCCGTGTGGCAAGGCTTTATATGCAAAAGATGCTGGGCAGGGATCTGGTATGCCATATCTCTGTTGAAGAGCTTATAAAAGAGCAGGAGTATGACTATTGGTTATATGTGTTTCTGAAAGAGTATGGCTTCAATCCAACTCAGCTTGATGATTTGGCTACGGCTTTGGAAAATGAGGATGAGAACAGGGAGAGGAAGTTTATTCTCTCATCGTCACATTTGGCTGTAAAGGAGCGTGGCTATATAAAGGTGTACCGCAAAGAGATTCTTGATTGTTATGAGCCTGTGCCAATAGAGATGCCATTTGGTGAGATTTCACTCTCTCTTCCATCTGGCTTGAAGTTGGACTTGAGAATTACAGATAGAGAAAACGCATGCAGATATATGCAGCATGAGACTCCTTTAACAGTTGGCAATGCTCCGGTAAGATTGATGGCAGATGCAGACAAACTTAATTTCCCTCTCATATTGAGGAGTGTTGAAGCTGGCGACAGGTTCCGTCCGTTTGGTATGAATGGAGTAAAGAAGATTAACGACTACCTTTCTGATCTTAAGATAGATACTGTAATAAAAAGTGTTGTGCCCGTTTTATGTGACGGCACAAAAAAGAGCCCCGACTCACTTGTTTGTGTGCCGGGACTGCAAATTTCAAACAGCTATAGAGTTACAGACAACACCGTCCGTTGTCTTATAATCTCAATCTCCTAATAACTGAATTCGTATATGTAAGGTAATCTTGCATAGGTTTTTGTACCGTTGTAAGAGGCAAGATCTCCATATATTCTCTCAAATGCATTATAAGGGTTGGCAAGTATTTCTGCACTTACAGATGCCTCGTTAAGCTTCTCAAGGAATTTGTCCATAGAGTTTTTAGCTGCAGGATACTCAACAATTCTGTAATTTTCGAGACCTGCAAATGTTGCAGCATATTGTAGTGCATCGTATATACCACCCTCTTTGTCGGCCAATTTGATGGCAAGTGCATCTGCACCGCTCCATACTCTGCCCTGACCTATTGAGTCTACATAGCTTGTTGTCAAATCTCTGCCGGTTGCAACAAGATCTGTGAATTTTACATATATGTCTTCTACAAAGTTCTGCATATACTTCTGTTCCTCATTATCTAAAGGTCTTACACCCATAAACATATCTGAGTGATTGTTTGTACCCAACGATACTGAGTTTATGTCAAGATGCTTCTTGAGACCTTTGCCATAATTGAACATAAGGCTGAATACGCCTATCGAACCTGTAAGAGTGGTGTTGTTTGTAAAGATGCAATCAGATTTTACAGAAATCCAGTATCCTCCGCTGGCTGCGTAATCGCCGAAGCTTACAATAATAGGTTTTGTCTCTCTCAAAAGTTGAAGCTCAGAATTGATCATCTCAGCAGCCTGGGCATCACCGCCTGGAGAGTTTACTCTAAGAACCAATGCTTTAATTGTAGAGTCTTCTCTTATCTTCTGAATGGCAGGACAGAACTTGTATGCTGTTATTCCATCTGAACCGTTCATTGTAATCTCGCCGTTGGCATAAAGGATAGCAATTTTATCCTTGGACTTCATATTGTTCTTTACCTTTGCTTTTGCATATTGTGCAAGAGATACCATCTTAAGGTCTTTCTCTTTTTCAACATTAAACAGTGCGCATAGTTTCTGGCCTATGCCATTATAAGTTACAGCTTCATCTGCAAGTTTGTTTTCAAGAAGGCTTTGTGCATTGCCAATCTCAAGATTATTTACAAGTTTGTTAAAGTCCTCTTCAGATATCTCTCTGCTCTGGCAGATGGCTTTTGTCCAGGTATTCCATATAGACTCAATAAGCTCTTCGTTCTGCTCTCTGTTTGCTTGGCTTATGTTGTTTGATATAAACTGCTCTGCAGCTGCTTTGAACTTGCCATGTCTTATAAGTTGCACCTCTATACCCAATCTGTCGAGAAGATCCTTAAAGAACATCATATTGGTGCCAATACCAAGAATTTGGGCGCTGCCTTCCTGTTGTATGTAAATTTTGTCGGCAACCGAAGCAAGATAATATGCTCCTTGGGAATAGTTGTTGGCATAGGCAATTACGGGTTTGCCTGAAGTCCTGAATTTTACAAGTGCATTTCTTATCTCCTCCAATTGCGTCATCCCTGTGTTTACTTCTGAAACTGTAAGGTAGATAAATTTGATTGAAGGATCGGTTGATGCTTTGTCTATTGCAGTTACTGCATCCAGAACAGATATTGATTTGGAGGCAGGCTGGAATGACAATGCAGATATTCCGCTGAAAGGGTCATCATTGCCTCTCTCTGCAATCGGTTTTGACATATCAATTTTAAGTATTGCTGATTCCGGAATGACAGGCTCTTGTGAGTCTGACCCTATCATTGCCAATGAACCGATGATTCCAATTAAGAGTAACATACATGCTGCAAGGGCAATGAATGTGCCCAAAACTGATGCAGCAAGGGATTTTAGGAATGTTTTCATAATATAATCTTTTAATGTTTAAACAAGTGGATAATGCAATTGTTGCAAAAATACTAAAACTATTCCAAAAAATGATTAAGTTGCATTTTCTGTTTTAATTTGTTAATAAAAGCTGCTGATTATATTTTTTTTTTAATTGAATGGCTGAAATTTAAAAATAAGTATTAAATTTGCGCAGATGAAAAAGGCTATATCATATCTCTTCTCTATTCTTTTTGTGGGGATTTATATTCTTTCCACAATGGGGTATGGTGTACACAAGTGTGCCGTAGAGGGTACCAATGATGTCATAATAATGTTTGGCACAACCCCTTGTGAGTATGCGCATGCTAACAGAGGCTTGTTGAAAGGGTGTTTCTGTGCAACTGTCCATGACGAGTCAAATGGTTCTGAAGATATGCAACATGACGGTGGCTGTTGCTCTACCGAGACACATTCAGTCTCTACAGACCAGATTAATTCCAGCAATGATGTGGATCAGACACCTTTTTTTGATTTTGCTTATGCAGTGTATGACTGCAATTTGCAGGGTGTTCTCTCTGATTGCTCCTCTTTTAACGGGGTGGTTTACTCTACCGGCTTCAAAATGCCACTGACCAGTGGCATTCATATCAAAAACTCACAGTTAAGAGTTTAGTCAATTCTACAAATGTGGAAGTTGTACAATCTTTTGTATGACCTCCTTTTTGCGTGCGTCATGCACATCGTTACATTAAGTCTGATATTGTTCCCAGATAAAAAATAAAATTATTCAAACATATGAAAAAAGCATTATTTCTATTTTTATGCCTGTTTGCATTCTCTTTTGTAAATGCACAGGATTTTAAGGGTAAGGTATTTTTGGTAAATGTAGATGGCCAGAAAGAGCCTGCAGGTTTTGCAACAATCGTCTGCATTGAGAATGGTCAGGTGGTTGAGGCAGATATGGACGGTAACTTTACATTCAAAAGGGTAAAGTTGGATAAAGCTACATTTTATGCATCATTCATCGGCTACAGACCCGATACAATTTCTGTAAATATTCCTCATGAGTATCATGAGTTCAATTTGAAAGATGAGAATGAGTTGGGTGCATTGGTTGTAACCGGCCGTCAGGAGGCAAACTTCCTTTCAAAGACAACTCCTGTGCGTACAGAGGTGATTACTGCTGCAGGTTTGTGTAAGATGGCCTGCTGTAACTTGGCAGAGAGCTTTGAGAACTCTGCAAGTGTGAGCGTTGGTTATTCCGATGCAGTTTCCGGTGCAAAACAGATCAAATTGTTGGGTCTGTCGGGAACATACGTACAGATGTTGGATGAGAACAAGCCGATTATGAGAGGTCTTGCATCACCATTTGGTTTGACTTACATCCCTGGACAATGGTTGGAGAGCATTCAGATTGCAAAAGGCCCATCTTCTGTTATCAATGGTCTTGAGGGTCTGACAGGTCTTATCAATATGGAGCACCGCAAACCTACGGCTGAGAATCCTCTATTTGTCAACTTGTTTGTAGATGATGAGTTGAAACTTGAGGCCAATGTAGCATCTTCTCTCCAGTTGAATGAAAAATGGAGTACAGTAATTATGGCTCATGCATCAAGTGCAACTAACCATGGTCATGATGGCAATGGTGATGGCTTTAAAGATGAGCCTGTAACAACACAATTCAATGTGGACAACAGATGGTTGTATATGTCAGGTCCCGACGGAGTTCAAGTTCGTTTTGGTGTTAAAGCATTCAAAGACAAGAGAATTGGCGGACAGATGGATTACAGGGAAGGTATGAATGATCATGACAGATATGAGGCTGTATCAAAAGGTATCTGGGGTTCAGAGATTCATAACTCAGGTATCGACGGTTACTTCAAATTGGGTATTCCTCTTGCAAACGAGGGTGCAGAGAGTATTGCGATTGTTGCCAACTATTCATACTATGACATGAAGACAAGCTATGGCACCAAATACTATGACGGATACCAGAATATGGCATTCTTCAATGCAATGTATCAGAATCAGAACAATGATAACCATCACTATACATTTGGTCTTGCTGGTCAGTTGGATAATGTAAAAGAGAGCTATCTCAACATGGCATGGAACAATGCTTCAGGCAAACCTGTAGGTTTCACTTCAAATTTGGGCGAGCCGTTGAATGGAATCAATGACAAAATGGTTGGTGTATATGGTGAGTATACATTTACAAATGACAAGTTTACAGCTGTAATTGGTGCAAGGGGTGATTATCACTCTGAGGGAGGTTTTGTTTTTGGCCCGAGAGCAAATTTGAAATACTCTTTCACAGACAATACTATTGTAAGGGCAACAGCTGGTAGAGGTTTCAGACATGCAAACATCATTGCAGACAACTTGGGACTTATGTCTTCTTCAAGAGACATAATAGTTGAGGAGAAGATTGATATTGAGGATGCATGGACATTTGGAGGTAACTTTACACAATACTTCAAATTGGGTGAGAGTTCAAACTCATTTGTAAGTTTTGACTATTTCCGCAGCAGCTTCAACAGCCAGATGGTTGTAGATTGGGATAAAGCTGCAGGTAAGAACCTTGTATCTGTTTATAACTGTCATGGCCGTTCTTTCACAGATACTTATCAGTTTGACTTGTCTGTTGAGCCATTCAAGAGATTTACTGCAATCTTAACATACCGTTACACAAATGCAAAAGTAGAGATGGATGGCCAGGGTCTTGTAGACCGTCCTTTGATGAGCAAATATAAAGGTGTATTGAATCTGCAATATGCAACTAACCTTAACAAGTGGACATTTGATGTTACAGGTCAGTTGAATGGTCCTGCACCACTGCCTATGTTTATGGGTGGCGGAGAGTCTGAGGTTTATCCTATGTTCTTTGCGCAGGTAACAAAGAAATTCAGAGGTGTGGATGTTTATGTTGGAGTTGAGAACATTGGAAATTATGTTCAGGAGAATCCAATCATCAATGCCAATGATCCATATTCGGATGGCTTTAATGCATCAATGGTATGGGGTCCTCTTATGGGTAGAAAATTCTATGCAGGTATGAGACTTACTTTGTGGAAAAAATAATTTTTTTTGAAACCAAAAGATTTTAATTTTGTAAAAACTTAAAAACGCGGATAATATGAAAACATTTAAAATTTTTGTTGCTCTATTGGTTGCAACTTTGGCATTCTCATTCAATGCACAAGCTCAAAAAGAGAAAAAAGGTTCAATGCAGGAGGTTACATTCTCAGTAGATATCCACTGTGAGAGCTGTAAAGTGAAATGC
>JAFZFL010000242.1 GCA_017555925.1 Bacteroidales bacterium
ACCTGTTACAGTCATATTGGTTCTGCCGTCAAGTTTTGAATTTACAAGGACATTGAATCTCTTTTCCGGTTGGTACCATTTGCTCATTATCTTCATTACGCCAACAGGATTGTTGTATACGTATACAGAGTCTCCTGTTATATCGAGGAACATATTGGAGTTGTTTCCGAATGTAGATACCCTTGCATTTCCGGAGAAGAAGCCCTCTACATTGAATGGTCTGTTCAGGAAGAGGTTGAATACCCTTATATCAAACTTGTTGAGACCAATATCGAGAGAGTCCATTCTCTCTTTGGATAGAAGTCCGTTGGCACTGAAGAATTGCTGGCCATTTTTAAGTTTGAAGTTGTTTATTAATAAAGTACTGTCGGACAATACAATATTAGCAGGATCAAAGTCCCATTCATTCCCTTTAAGTTCTATATGGGAGGTGCTGTCTATATCAAAAATGAAATGCTCCTTTTCAAATTTGATTGTTGTACCCAAGTAAGCTTTGTTCCTCTCTTCTGAATTGTTCTGGAATGCAAAGATGGCATCAAACAGATTCTCTTTACCTCTGATTGTAAAGCGTGAGCTGTCCATTTTCATTCCGGCCAATCTTATGTTTTCGCTCTCAAGGTCAATATTTAGAAGCGAGTCTGTGTCTGATATATTGAGATTCAAATCTTTAAAGAAGTTGAGACCTAATGCAATACGTCCGGATGTAAGGTTAAGGTCAAACCTGTTGCTGGTATCGATATGTGCGTTCAGCCGGCTGTTTTCCTGAATGAAGAGACCGGGACGAAGCAGCTGGCAAAGGGCAAAAGTGTTGTATGTCTTGAGTTGCAGGTCGTACTCGTTCCCATCCCGAAGGGCTTCTTTATATTTGAAGCTGTTCATTTTCTCTTTGCCGCTCTCTGATGAAAAGAGATTTCCTGCATGCTGGTAAGCACTTAAGGCAATCACTTTATTTATGAATGATGTAGCCGGAGCTGTTCCATTGAACTCGGCATCCATAAATGGTGCTGTAAGGGTTATATTGTAGTTCTCCTTACCTGCGTGCGATTTGAGTTTTACAGGACCGAGGTTATAGTTGCCGCTACTGTTCTTGTAACCTGCCGTAATTACATTTATATTTCCAAATATATCTTTTTGTGCAGTTGTATTGAAATTGGCAATTGTCCTGAAGTTCATTATTGACATAGAATCTCTGTTGTCAAGATTCAGAGCTGCCAGATTTGCATAAGGAATATCTGCATAGAAGTTGTATTTGCTTCCCTCTTTAAGATTGAATGAGAGAAGACCCTGGAATATGAAATTAAGGTTAGGGTCGTGACAGATTATTTTGCCGTCAAAATATCTGTTGTTGTATTTGCCTACTGCATATATGTCTGAATAGTTGTAGCCGTTGAATCCAAGTCTGTTTATCCTTATGCTGTCTATAGATAGCGAGATGCCGCTTCTTTTGGTTACAATGGCAGATAGGGCACCATTCATGCCCAACTCTCCAACTGCTGGAATCGAAAGTACTTTTCCTATATCAAAATCTTTACTCTCAACGCCTCCTTTTATTACAAAGCCATTAAGATTATTGTCATTTTTAAGCAGAATGTCAACATCAATAGCTCCAACATTTGATGTGAGCGAACCATGGGCAACAAAGTCATCAGGCAAACCTATCAATGAGCCTTTGAACCGGTATCTGATACCGGGATGCAATCTCTTGAAGAATGGTATTCCAGAATTTCCATTAATTGCCCCAACAATTTTTGATATGTCATTACTGGTTGTGTAACAGTTATTTATCTCAACAACGCTCATGGTCTCTTCTACATTGGGGAGTCCTGTCATTCTAACATTAATCTCCATGAATGTATTTCCCGACTCAGATGTCACCTGGATTGATCTGCTTCTCAAATCACAAACAGGACCACCAACTGTGCCATTAAGGTATAAGCCGAGTGTACTGTTGTACAGGCTTGGGGCAATGCGTCCTATGGTCTTGAAGTTCAGGTAGGTGTTGTTGAGATCGGCCTCAAGTTTAACCCTGTCTACAAACTCCGAAAAGTCCTTTGGCGAATCATAATTCATACTGAAATGGTTTGCATTGATTTCAGTATAATTGTCTGCAAGCAGGAGATTGTTTATGCTTGCATGGGTTGAATTCACCTCAATATTGCCTCTAAGTTCCCTGATAGCGAACCCGCTCTTGTCTCTTCCGCTTATATTTCTGATTTTTCCATAAATAGTACCCTCCTCCAATCTTACATTGTTAATGTTCACATTAATGTTTCTTACATCAAGATCATTGAAGTTAATGATGCTGTCGCCCTTATGCGTATATCTGAGAGGATTGTTCAAGGTAAACCGGAAGTTCTCTATTTTCAGTGAGTTAGCCAGCAGGTTAAGCGGCAATGCTTTTTTTGATGTATCTTTCTCCTTGTCAGGATCAAGCTTGAAAATTCTCGACAGATTGGTCTGGCCATCCTCATCTCCCTCTTTTTGCAGATTGAAAACACCATTCTCAATGTATATGCGGTTAAGGCTCGCTTTAAACTTCATCAAATCTGTACTCTTTAATGATACCGACAGTTTGCCGCAATGCAACAGGGTGTCGCTCTGATTGAAATGGCGTTTGAGGGAGTCGAGATGTGAAGATTGTTCAGTAGATACAATGGATACGTCCTGCAGGATAATCTTGTTGAAAAATACAAAGTATACCTTGCCAATATCTATTTTCCCATCTATTTTTTTGGAAGCTGCCTTAACAATTTCCTTAATGATAAGAGTTTGCATTGCAGGGAACTGCAGCGCAACATATCCTGTAATCTGAATGGCAATCAGTACAATAAGGATCCTGACAAATATTTTTTGCAGCGTTTTGATAAATTTAAGGTATAAATGCATTTTACTAAGCAAAAATAATTAAAAAAACTGAGTAGATTTGTAAAAATTTTAATATACGTATGAGTTATCTGATTTTAGGTATAGAATCTTCTTGCGATGATACTTCGGCAGCTCTCCTGAGAGATGAAATGCTTCTTTCAAATGTTATGGCAAGCCAGGATGTTCACCGTAATTACGGAGGTGTAATTCCAGAATTGGCATCACGCGCACATCAAATAAATATACTCCCTGTTGTTGACCAGGCAATAAAACAGGCAGGGGTAAAACTTGAAGATATTGACGCCATTGCCTTTACACGTGGTCCAGGTCTTTTAGGGTCGTTGCTGGTAGGAACTTCTTTTGCCAAAGGTTTGTCATTGGCCATAAACAAGCCTCTTGTAGAGGTAAATCATCTTCAGGGTCATATTCTGTCGCACTTTATACAACAACCCAATAAGGAGAATCGTTCTCCTGAGTTTCCTTTTTTGGCGCTTTTGGTCTCTGGTGGACATACACAAATTGTAAAAGTAACTGATTATCTTAACTTTGAAGTTATAGGTCATACAATAGATGATGCTGTTGGCGAGGCTTTTGACAAGTGTGCAAAAATGATGGGATTGGGTTATCCTGGAGGTCCTGTCATTGACAAGCTTGCAAAGGAGGGTGATGAAAACAAATTCAAATTCTCAAAGCCCCATATTGCTGGACTGAATTATAGTTTTAGTGGTATAAAAACCTCACTGCTATATTTTTTGCGTGATCAGTTAAAGGAGAATGAAAACTTTATAGAAGAGAATAAGGCTGATATATGCGCCTCATTCCAAAAGCATTTGATTGATATACTTCTTGACAAACTTATTAAGGCTGTCAAGGAGACCGGAATAAAAACCATTACTTTGGGCGGCGGTGTATCTGCTAATTCGGGTTTGCGTAACCGTATTGAGTATGAGGGCAAAAAACGCGGCTGGGATACGTTTATACCGGAATTCAAATTTACAACAGACAATGCTGCCATGATTGCAATGAGCGGATTGTGCAAGTTAAGACTGGGTATGACTTGTGATGTTGATGTTGCTCCAATTTCACGTGCTGCTGATATGAAGTAAGGGGCTTCTGTTATTTGTAATTTTTTGTCGGGAATAAATTTATATAATGAGAGAGGTAGAAGTAATATTTGGTGCTGTAAAGCCACCACGTGAAGAGGAGTTGTTGGCAGCAGCTGCAAAGAAGGCTGGGTTAACTCTTAAGCAGGTTACAAGCCATCAGATTGTAAAACGTTCTCTGGATGCAAGAGGAAGTGCTGTGCAATACAGATACAGGGTTCAGATAGCTTCAAAAGGAGAGGAGCAGGTTGAGAAATATACATTGGCCCCATATATGAATGTGGCTGATGTTTCAGCTGACAAATATGTTGTGATTGTGGGAGCCGGCCCGGCAGGTCTTTTTGCCGCTTTGACTCTTTTGCAGAGAGGTTTCAAACCAATTATAGTTGAGCGTGGCAAAGATGTGCATGCCCGCAAATTTGATATGGCCCTCCTTTCTAAAGAGGGTGTTGTAAATCCCAATTCAAACTACTGCTTTGGAGAGGGTGGTGCAGGTACATTCTCAGATGGAAAACTGTATACCCGTTCAAATAAAAGGGGTGATATACGCAAAGTATTGCACCAGTTTGTACAATTCGGGGCCGACAGTTCAATTCTCATAGAGTCTCACGCACATATAGGCAGCGACAAGTTGCCGCGCATAATTGAGGCTATGAGAAACTCCATAATTGAACATGGAGGAGAGGTGCATTTCAATACAAGGGCTGTAGATTTTGTTAAGTCTGATGATGGCAGTTGGAATGTTGTGTGTGAAAAGGTTGCCGGTGGTGCAGATGAGTCAGTTGCCGGAAATGTCACATTCACCGCACCAAACGTAATTTTGGCTACCGGTCACTCTGCAAGGGATATATATGAACTCTTCAATAAAAAGGGTTGGGAGATAGAGGCCAAAGGATTTGCATTGGGTGTAAGGGCAGAGCATCCGCAACAGCTTATCAATAAGATCCAATATAGGGGAAAATATCATCCGTCGCTTCCTGCAGCAGAGTATTCTCTTGTATGCCAGGTAGATGGAAGAGGTGTCTTCTCTTTCTGCATGTGTCCTGGCGGTATTCTTGTGCCATCTGCAACAGAGCAGGGTGAAGGCGTTTTAAACGGAATGAGCAACTCTATGCGTAATTCAAAATGGGCAAATGCCGGTATAGTAGTGTCTGTAGATCCGGATGATGTGCCGGAGTATGCATCTCATGGACCTCTGCAGTTATTACGTTTCCAGCAGGATGTTGAACGCAAGATGTTTGAGTATACAGGCTCAATAAAGGCCCCTGCGCAGAGAATGAATGACTTTGTACGTGGCAAAGTTTCAGCAGATCTGCCAAAGACATCGTATGTTCCTGGAGTGGTATCTGCTCCGTTACATGAACTTCTTCCTCCTTTTGTGGCCGACAGATTGAGAAAAGCCTTTCTCGAGTTCAATAAGAAGATGTATGGATATTATACATCTGATGCACTTTTGCTGGCAGTTGAGTCGCGGACATCATCTCCTGTACGTATTCCACGTGATCCCGAAACAATGCAGCATCTCTCATTGAAAGGAATTTATCCATGTGGAGAGGGTGCCGGATATTCTGGAGGTATTGTTTCATCTGCATTGGACGGTATAAATGCAGCTGAAAAGATTTCGGAATAAAAGAAGAGAGGGTGATTCAAAAATATACTTTTGAGTCACCCTCCTCTCTTATGTTATAATGCTATTTATTAATGGCAGCCACCGCAACCGCAAGATGAGCAGTCACCTGCAGTAGAACATCCGCCACCGCATGAACTTACTTTCTCATTGAAAAGACCATTGGTAAGCTCTGTTTCAGTAGCTTCTCTAATCTCCTCAACTTTACCTGAGAAGTGTAGTGAAGCACCTGCAAGAGGATGGTTGAAGTTCATTACAATAGTATTCTCCTTAACCTCGTCAATTGCACCTTGAAGGCGGTTGCCCTCAGAATCCATCATAGGAAGTACGTTACCCACGAACAATACATTATCCTGGATTTTGCCGTCAATCTCAAATACAGATTTTGGAAGCTCTACAATTGCATCTTCGTTTACATTGCCGTATGCATCCGGAGCATCAAGAGTAAAGTCAAATGTATCTCCAACTTTTTTGCCTTTAATATTCTCCTCAAATTTTGGAAGAAGGTAACCTGTTCCAAAGATGAACATCATAGGTTTTTCAGCTTTTACTGTCTCAATGATGTCGCCGTCAACCTCAAGTGTATATGAAAGCGAAACCACTTTATTCAAATCAATAGTCATAATTTATTTTCTCCTTGTTATAATTGTGTCTGCAAATGTCACCTTTATTTTTGATTTAAACAATTTTTTTTCTCTCTTTTTATACTCTTGCCGAACCTGTAGATTTTGTATCCTGCTGCCGCTACAAATATTGAAATGACAGGAGAGAGGTAGTTGAAGAAGCAGTATGGCAGGTAAGTCAGCGTTGGTACTCCAAGTACACTTGACTGAACAACACCGCATGTGTTCCATGGAACAAGCACAGATGTTACAGTTGCAGAGTCTTCGAGTGAACGGCTCAACAAGCGGGCCTCATATCCGTTGTCTTTGTAGACCTGGGTGAACATCTTTCCGGGGATGAGTATAGACATATACTGGTCTGAAATTACAATGTTGCAGAATACGCATGTTCCTATTGTAGAGGCAACAAGGCTTGTTGCACTCTTCATTGCTCCTGCAATCTTCTCGGTTACAGCATTTATATAGCCTGCAGATTCCATTACTCCACCAAAACATACAACGCACAATATCAGCCAGATTGTATTCATCATACCTCCCATACCATTTGTTGATGCCAGTCCGTTAAGTATGTCGTTTCCTGTTTCAATATCTACATGTGATGAGAGCATCTTTAATGGAACATATATATAGCGCATAAGTTCACCCTCCGAATATGGCGATATCTGGTTAATGATGTCGGGTTGGGCGAACATTGCAACAACTACAGCAACCACTGCAGATAAAAAGAGTGTTATGAATGGCGACAATTTCTTGAATATCAAGAATATGGTAAAGCATGGTATTAGCAGTAACCATAATGAAATATTGTACGTGCTTGCAATTTCGGCACATTGTTGTTCCACATCAAGTGTTGAATTTACAGGAATAAAGAAACCGGCTACAGCAAAAATGACTCCTACAAGTATAAATGTTGGTATATTGGTTATGGTCATATACTTGATATGTTTGTACAAATCCACTTCCGATATGCTTGCTGCAAGATTTGTAGTATCTGACAGCGGCGACAGCTTGTCTCCCAGATATGCACCTGAGATGATAGCACCAGCCAACCAACCTGAATGGAATCCAAGAATCTCACCAGTACTTATCATTGCAACTCCAATTGTGCCTATAGTTGTCCATGAACTGCCGGCCATAAGTGATATAACACCTGTGAAAATAAAGACAATAAGTAAGAAAACAGATGGGTGTATAACCTTGAGACCGTAGTAAATCAGTGTGGGAACAACTCCGGACTGTATCCAGGATGCGGTTAATGCTCCAATCATCAGTAGTATAAAGATTGCACCTCCTGTGTTTGAAAGATTTTTTAATATGCCCGCTTCAATTTTCTCCCATGGAATATTGAGTTTGAACATGGCTACAAGCGCTCCAACTATTGCAGCTGTAACAAGTGCCATTTGAGATGGACCATTAGTGAGTTCATCTCCAAACAGATAAACGCCTACTGCCATAATTGCTATGAGAATGATAACAGGCAGAATTGCCATAAAAAGAGTTGGTTTTTTAGCTGTATTCATTTATTAAATATTTTTGTTCACTACTATTTGTCCAATTGTATTTGCTGATTCTACAATCCTGTAAAATCTACATTGTCAAATGCAATTGAAGGAATTTGCCATCTTGTTGCACTTCTTGCATCATTGCCCGTAAAGAGCATATTGTTCCAAAGGGTAATTATATTACCTGTTATATTCATCTCCCTTATAGGGTGCGCAATAATACCGTCACTTATGAGAAATCCCTCAATTCCGTATGAGAAGTCGCCGGTTGTTGTATTGCAATTTCCACCATTGAATCCTGTTACAAGTATTCCGGAGCCAATCTCTTTAATCATCTCTTCCAATGAGAGGTTCCTGTACTCTTCTTTATATGAGGCAGAAGAGAATCTGGGTACCGACGGCCCTTCAACTGTTGCACTTGTTCCCATCTTATTGGCATAATAGGTATTTATGAAACAGGTCTTTATAACTCCATTTTCAATAATTGCCATATCTTTTGTGGCAATTCCCTCTCCATCAAAGTATCTTGAACCGCTCATACCGTATGCGTGAGGGGTATCTATCAGATTCATATGACCGGCAAACACTTTCTGGCCAAGTTTGTCTACAAGAAATGAGTTCTTTTGTTGGATATTTTCACCACCGAGAGCTGTAATGATTGGGGAGATGAGCCTGCTTGAGCAGACATTCTCAACAATCATTCTATATTTTCCGCTTTTGAGTTTTTTGGGCTGTAATTTTGCCAAGGCCCTTTCAAGAGCTTTTGTTCCGCATCCCCCAATTGTAAGCTCATTGAATTTGAGACTATTCTCATACCACCATGCCTCCGGACGGGCATCACCTCTTCCCTTTACCGAACACTCGGCACTTACTGTAAATCCGCTCAGAAGAGATTCTCCTTCAAACCCTTGAGAATCTATCATATACTGGTAGTCGAGATAGTCTCCATACTCACTGTTGGCAGATACAACCTTTTTACTCTTTCCCTCAATCTCCTCATATACTTTAAAGGCTGTCTCTTTCTTAACTTTTGAGTCAAGTTCAAGAAATGTAGGATCAAACTGGCCCAAATCATTATTCTCCCCCTTATAGTAGAGTGATGGATCGGGAAGTGTACGGCAATTGTCTTCTGCAAGCAGAGTTGTGGCTGCAATAGCCTCTTTAATGAAGTGTTCCAGTTCTCCTCTATCAATTCTGTTGGTTGAGAATGCACCATATCTGCCTTTGGCATAGAGTTGTATGTATAGGGAGCGGTCATTGGCCATGTGAAGGCGGTCAAGTTTTCCGTCAAGAACGGCAAATGCATTCTGTACCCCCATATTAAGTGAAATTCTGGCATTTTGAGCCCCGTTTGCCAAAGCTGCCTTAAGGGCAAATTTTGCCGTCTCTTTCTCTTCTCTGTTTTCCAAATATTTTTCCATTTTTCTCTTTTCCTCTCGTTCTTGTTGCAACAAATTACAATTCATCTTCCGGCATCAGCTGCATCCGCCAACTGTAAGGCTCTTTACAAGTACGCTCGGCATACCGCATGATACAGCACAATATTGCTCTTTGCCGCAGGTCCAGGTTCCGTTGTCAATTCTGTTGTTGTCTGCAACGGCTATTATATCTCTAAGTGCCTCAGGACCATTGCCAATAATGTTTATGTCCTTAATAGGTTGGGTAAGCTTGCCATTTTCAATAAGATACCCGCTCTTTACAAAGAATGTGAAATCTCCGGCTCCAATCTGTACCTGTCCGTTTGTAAACTCTTTGGCAAAAATTCCATATTTTACAGATGAAATCATATCCTCTTCGGTGGTATTGCCGCCCTCCATGTATGTTGCTCTCATTCGTGGGATTGGAATATATCTGAAAGACTCCCTGCGTCCGTTTCCTGTAGGTGCAACATTATAGTATCTGGCGCTTATCCTGTCATGAAGATATGAGTTTAGAATACCATCTTTTACAAGATATGTCTTCTGTCCCGGTATTCCCTCGTCATCATAATTTACCGAACCTCTATTTGCAGTAATTGTACCGTCATCTATGATAGATATGCTC
>JAFZFL010000243.1 GCA_017555925.1 Bacteroidales bacterium
ATGGTAAATGCAGATGAGTCTGTACAGGCAGCCTGGAGTCAGGTTGAAAATGTATATCAGAGAAGAGCTGATCTTATACCTAATCTCGTTGCTACAGTTAAGGGTTATGCAGCGCATGAGTCTGAGACATTGGAGAGTGTTGTTGCTGCGCGTGCAAAGGCTACACAAATGACAGTGGATGCAGAGAATCTTACTCCTGAGGCACTTGCAAAGTATCAGAAGGCGCAGGGTGAGTTGGGTTCTGCTTTGGGCAAACTTCTTATGATTCAGGAGAACTATCCGGAGTTGAAGGCAAATGAGAATTTCCGCGATCTGCAGTCGCAACTTGAGGGAACAGAGAACCGTATAACCGTTGAGCGCCAAAAGTTCAATGAGACAGCGAGAGCATATAATACCATGATCCGCCAGTTCCCAGAAAATATCTTTGCCGGAATGTTCGGTTTTGAGAAGAAACCTTACTTTGAGGCAGACGAGAGTGCTAAAACTGCTCCTAAGGTGGAGTTTTAGTCTTATAGGGAAGAGAAAAATTTTAAGTTAAGGTGTTTCAAAATGAATCCTTTCTTGTCAAAAGAGGAACAGCAGCAGATAATTTCTGCTATTGAGGAGGCTGAATTGAACACCTCCGGTGAGATTCGTGTACATATCGAATCAAAGTGCAGGATAGATGCCGTAGCGCGTGCGATATATGTCTTCAATTATCTGAAGATGTACAAGACCAGGCAGCGTAACGGCGTTCTTGTTTATATAGCTACAGAGAGCCGTAAACTGGCTATTATTGGGGATGTAGGTATTAATCAGAAGGTGCCTGCTGATTTCTGGAATCATATAAAAGAGAATATGGTGGCGGCATTTGCTGCAGGTAATTTTGTTGGAGGAATTGCCGAGGCGGTGCGTGCTGCAGGCAACTCCCTCAAAGAGTATTTCCCATATCAGCAGGATGATGTGAATGAGCAGCCCAATGAGATTTCATTTGGCGATGAGCTACCAAAGGAGTGAATTATGCAAAAGGCTATAAGAGTTTGTACTTCAGTGCTTAAAAATATTTACGGGAGACCGGCTGTATTGCTCTTGATGGTGGTCTCACTATTGCTTGTTTCATCTGGCAAATCGGAGGCGCAAGTGCCTGCAAGGCCCCAGCCGGAGTCTCTTGTAAATGATTTGGCAGATATTTTCTCGGCCCTTCAGGAGCAGAAAATGGAAAATGCCCTTGTTGCATTTGCCGATTCAACTTCAAATCAGATAGCTGTTGTAACTGTTCCGGAACTCTACGGAATGGATAAGGCCCAACTCGCTTTTCAGATTGGCGAGCAGTGGGGTGTAGGACAAAAGAAGTTCAATAATGGAGTGGTGATTCTGGTGAAGCCTAAGACCGACAATTCAAATGGTGAGGTCTTTATTGCTACCGGGTATGGTTTGGAGGGTGTCCTTACAGATGCAGTTTGCAGGCGTATCATTGAGCAGTATATGATCCCATCCTTTAAGGCAAATGACTATTATTCAGGAGTTGTCAAAGCTTTGAATGTAATTATGCCATTGGCTGCCGGCGAAATATCTACAGATGAATTTGCTTCGCAAAGCGAGGGTGATATGGGTTCAATAGGCGCTTTTATATTTCTTGCTTTCATTGTTGTAGTTTTCTTGGCCATGTTGGCTTCTGGAGGTGGTAAAAATGGCCCTACAAACATGGGTGGAGGCAATCATAAAGGTCCTTCGGCAGCAGATCTTATAATGTTGGGTATTCTCAGTAATGCAGCTTCGGGTTCACGCAGATCGTCAGGCGGATGGGGTGGAAGTTCCGGTGGCTTTGGTGGTGGCTTTGGAGGCGGAGGCTTCGGAGGCTTTGGTGGTGGCGGCTTTGGCGGAGGCGGCGCCGGCGGATCCTGGTAAAATAAAGAGAAAAAGAAGGGGAGATCAGATGATCTCCTCTTCGCTTTTTTCTTCAAACGCCTTCACTATTTTTGATACCAGCGGGTGGCGTACTATATCTTCTTTTGTAAAGTTGATGAAGGCTATGCCCTTTATGTTTTTGAGAATGTGCATTCCCTTAACAAGACCAGAGTCTGATTTGCTTGGCAAGTCTACCTGAGATGCATCTCCGGTAACTATAAATTTGGCATTGTTGCCCATACGGGTAAGGAACATCTTCAATTGTCCGAGGCTGGTGTTCTGCGCCTCATCGAGAATTACAAAGGCGCTCTCCAAAGTTCGTCCACGCATATATGCAAGAGGTGCAATCTGAATTGTCCCCTCTTCCATAAGCAGTTTCAGCTTTTGAGGGGGAATCATATCCATTAGGGCATCATAGAGCGGCTGCAAATATGGGTCAAGTTTGTCTTTAAGGTCTCCCGGTAAAAATCCCAGACGTTCACCTGCCTCTACAGCTGGGCGGGTAAGGATAAGCTTCTTGACCTCCCTATTCTTAAGGGCTCTTACTGCAAGGGCAATGGCTGTGTAGGTTTTTCCTGTTCCTGCCGGACCGAGTGCAAAAATCAGATCATGCTTGTAATACTCGGCAACAAGCTTTTTCTGGTTCTTGGTGCGTGCCCTTATAATCTTGCCGTCGTTGCCGTACACAATAATATCGCTATTTGAGGCATTGTTGTTCGAGTATCCTACAAGGCCGTCGGGAGTCATTTCAAGATTACCTTTCATACTGCTCAATGCCTCTCCCTCTGTGTTTGTGTCCTTTTCAAAAAGGCTGTCAATATCATCAATGTTGAGGTTGCGTTTTTTGTATCTTTTGGCAACCAATGCCTCAATGGCCGATTCAAATTGTGCAATCTCTTTCTGTGTGCCCTTCAATGAGATGGTGTTACCTCGTGCAACAACTTTCAATTTTGGAAAATATCCGTTTAAACGGGTAAGCAGTTTGTCGTTTACACCAAAAATCTCTACTGGGTCAATCTCTTGCAATTCAATTCTCTTCTCAGCCATACTCTTATATCATTTAAATGTTACCGGTTTCAGATTGCGAATATACTCAAATGTGTTTACCATCCGTCTGTAATGAGTGCTATTTTTTATTTTTAAAGGATTATCTGTTATTCCGGAGCTGTTTTCATCAACCCATTTCATGAAATCCTTTATGGGAACAACAGTATAGTCTTTCCCAATCTCCCCTCTTCTGAAACACCAGATATACTCCCACCCGGGTCTCGACAGTGTTATCTCTCCATTCAGATTATTCTTTATTATCAGAATGTTTACCAGCATGCCCATCTGTGTATATTCGGGGTTGCTCTGGTTGGAGATATAGTTGCCCAGTGAGTAGAAGACCATCTTTTCAACCTCTCCATAACGGCGTGGGTGGAGACTCTCTGCAAGGTATATTTCTGCGCTTTGCGGAACATGTGGATGGCTTCCGACAATAACTTTTACCCCCTCTCTGAAGAGCATGGAGGCCCAGCGGCGTTGTTCTCCATTTGGTTGCAACTGGTATTCATAACCCCAATGGGGCAGGGCAATTATCATTTGGGCACCGCGCTCCTTTGCTCGGGCAATGGCCTCCTTTACATTTACGGAATCCATTCTGTTGACAATGTAGGGATCCGGTGTGGAGAAACCGTTTGTGCCGTATGTGAAGTTTATGAATGCAATCTTTACTCCTTTACACTCCATAATTGTAGGGTTGTTTATGGCTTCAGAGCAGGAGTCGGAATAGACTCCCGTATAGGGAACACCTAAGGAGTCATATATGTTCAAACTCTTCCGGAGTCCAGATTCGCCTTTGTCGAGAATATGGTTGTTCGCAAGCAGGAAGAGGTCAATTCCACTCTCTTTAGCCTCTGTGGCTATGGCTTTTGGGGCAGAGAATTGCGGGTAACCGGAATATGGTGGAGTGCCAAGTGTAAATTCCATGTTTGCAACTGCAATGTCGGCACTTTCAAGTCTTGGGGCAATATGTTCAAATGTGCTGGAGTAGTTGTAGGAGTCCCCCTTTGAGGGATCTTCCCCCGGTATGAGGGCACTGCTTATCTGGCTTCCGTGCTGCATTATGTCGCCAATGAATGTAATTGAAACAGTGTCATAGAGTTTGACAAGCTCTTTTTGCCATTTAGTCTGTAACGGATCTTTGCTGTATATATTGTGGCCCGACAGTGAAAGAATGAGAAAAGCCACAAGAAGGGCTCTCACGAAGACTCCTTGTGGCAGATGTTCTCTATTCTTTATGTTCCGGTCCATTTATATCTCTCCTTTTGCCTGTTCTGTAGCTATGTTGTATGTATCAGACTCCTGAACATAAAGTTTGGTGATTATAAGTATATCTTTTATGTTCAGCCTCACCATGAGCCATTGTTTTATCTTTTCAAGGTCAGAAGATGGAATGTTGTTCTCTGACTCTATTACAGCTATGTATTTGTCTTCTGTTGTTGTGCCGGAGACTCTTTTGCCTTTTGTAAGTGTAAAGGCCGCTACCATAGGGTGTTGTGTTACAAGCTCTTTGTTTATCTGGCTGTAGGCAAATTCACCATGTCTGTAGTTCTTGAGTTCATCTTCCATTTGGGCAATAAGCTCGTCGCGTTTGCGCAGCTGTTGCTCGTTCTGTTCAAAAATGCTCTTTACAAAATCATTCTCATTTATGCTCTCGGGTACAAATGTGCTGTTCTGGTTAATGACAAGCTGGTCTTTGTCTATTCCATATGCAGAGAGATGCTCGTGAAGTTTGTTTATATGGGTCTGTGAAAGGGTCTCGCCTGCAATTGAAACATTTATGGATGATTTGCGCCCGTGATGGGAGATCTTGTAATCGTATATATAGCTGTTGCCTATGGTCTTGTTCTCGGTTACAAAGCGTTTGGCTGCCTGATTGAACTTGTTCTCCTTGATTACTGTAACAGCAGAATAGATACTTGGCAGAATGAGAACTATGGTGAATATAGTTATTATGCGGTGAACTTTTTTCTGTTTTACAGGGTCTGAAAATTTTACAAGAGGGAATTTAAGGTATCTTACCATTATGAAAGAGGCAAGTGCAATGAATACAGAGTTTATGAAGTAGAGATAACTTGCTCCCATAAAGAATGTCAGGCTGCCATTGGCTACTCCATATCCTGCTGTACACAACGGCGGCATGAGGGCGGTTGCAATTGCAGCTCCGGCAATTACTGTTCCCTTGTCCTTTTTACACACTTCCGTAATTACTGCAAGACCGCCAAAGAATGCAATGAACACATCGTAAATTGTAGGGTTGGTTCTTGCAAGCAGCTCTGTAGGCTCTTCCATTGATAGTGGGGTTACAAGAAAGTATGCGGTTGAGGTTATCACGCTTATGATGGTCATGATAAAAAGGTTCTTGAATGACTTGCGCAGCAGTTCGGTATCATTTATGCCAAGGGCCAGACCTATTCCCATGATGGGACCCATCAGAGGTGAGATCAACATTGCTCCAATTACAACGGGTATGGAGTTGACGTTAAGACCTACACTTGCTATTACTGTGGCAAAAATCAGAATCCAGACGTTGCTCCCTTTGAATTCGATGTTTGAGGTTATCTGGTTTTTTGCAGATTGTATATCGATGCTGTCTGAGAAGTTTACTATCGTTTTGAACTGTTGTATAAAGGAACTCATATTTTGTCTGTTTAGAATTCAGTTACTCCATTTTTTTCTGTAAAGATAACATAAATGCACCTAAATGGAAATATTTGGGACCAATAGTTAGATTATTCCTAAAAATTGTTACTTTTGTATCTCTGTCGGGATAGAAATAAATCAGATATAAAATGTTATTCAGAACCGTAAATACAAAGTTGGCGAGATTCTTTGCTGCAAGTCTGGCTGTTGCCGTTATCTTTTCGGGATGTGATTGGGTAAAGGGCAAGTTGGGAATGGCTACATCTGAGGATATAGCAAGAATGAAACTTGAGTTGGAGCAGAAGGCTGCAAGGGAGCAGTGGATTAAGGATTCAATTGAGACTGCGAGGCTGGATTCAATAAAGATGGTACAGCAGGCTCAGGATATGCCATATTCAAAACTCGACAAACAGTATTATGTGGTGCTGGGCAGCTTCAAGAAGGATTTTAATGCCAGAAATATGGTTGAGGCTCTTGAAAAGGCAGGATACTCACCGGTAAGGATTGCCCTCAAGAATGGCTTTGATATGGTGGCAGCTGTGGGTTGCAATACAAATCAGGAGGCTGGGGAGGAGATTAAGAGGATTGAGGAGAATGATTTGTGTCCGTATGATGTATGGGTGTACAATATCGGACAGGGGCTGCACAAGTAATTGAAAAATAATTGAGAACAAACAGATAAAACAAAAAACAATTTAATGATGAAAACAACTGCTTTTACCCAGAAACATATTGATTTGGGTGCAAAAATGGTAGAGTTTGCAGGTTATAATATGCCTGTTGAGTATGTAGGTATTAAAGATGAGCATATTGCTGTAAGGGAGAATGTTGGTGTATTTGACGTTTCTCATATGGGCGAATTTTGGGTTAAGGGTCCTAATGCTTTGAAATTTGTGCAATATGTTACTTCAAACGATGCTTCGGTGCTTGCTCCCGGTAAAGTGCAATACTCTTGCTTCCCTAATGGCAAGGGTGGTATTGTAGATGATTTGTTGGTTTATTGCATCGATCCTGAGACCTATTTCTTGGTTGTAAATGCTGCCAATATAGAGAAGGATTGGAATCACCTTGTGGCTATTGCCCCTAAATTTGACATCACTCCAGGCAAAGAGCTTTACAATGCTTCAGATGAGATCTGCCAGTTGGCTATCCAAGGTCCTAACGCTTTGAAGATTATGCAAAGAATTTGCGACCAGTCTGTTGAGGATATGGAGTATTATACTTTCAAGAAACTTACATGTGCAGGCATTGAGAATGCTATCTTCTCAACTACAGGTTATACCGGAGCAGGCGGATGCGAGGTTTATGTTGCCAATGAGGATGCAGAAAAACTATGGAAAGGTGTCTTTGAGGCCGGCGCTCCTGAGGGAATCCGTCCTATCGGTTTGGGTGCAAGAGATACATTGCGTCTTGAGATGGGCTTCTGCTTGTATGGCAATGATATTGATGATACAACTTCTCCTCTTGAGGCAGGATTGGGTTGGATTACAAAATTCAACGATGTAAAAGGTGATTTCATCGACAAGGATTATATGCTAAAACAGAAAGCAGATGGTCTTACCCGTCGTTTGTGTGGCTTTGAGATGGTAGATAAAGGTATTGCACGCCATGGTTATGAGGTTTGTGATGCAGAGGGTAATGTTATTGGTTTTGTAACTTCAGGTACAATGTCGCCATGTTCAGGTAAAGCTATTGGTATGGCTTACGTTGCAGCACCTCTTTACAAAGCGGATTCTGAGATTTATATCAAGGTTAGAAACAAACTTTTGAAGGCTGTTGTTGTAAAGACTCCTTTCTACAAAAAATAATTTGTACCGGAGACAGCAGCAATTGTCCGTTATAATTTAAAAGGGTTTGCCGTACTTGGGTGTGGCGGGCCCTTTTTTGATTTAAAATGGAGAATATGGAAAAGAACAGAGTTTTTGATTGGGCATCAAAGTGCGGATTTGCCGTAACAATATGTGATGCCAACGCAGTAGTAATCTATATGAATGAAAAGTCCAAAGCCACTTTTGAAAAGTATGGCAACATTATTGGTAGCAGCCTTAAAGCTTGTCACGCCCCAAAATCATGGGATATGATACAGCATCTTTTGAATACAGGCACAAGTAATTCATATACAATTACAAAAGGTGGAGTTAACAAACTTATTCACCAGACGCCGTGGTTTACAGATAATGCTGCGGAGGGAATTGTGCTGGAGGATGGCAGAATTGTTGGAGGGCTTGTAGAACTCTCAATAGTATTGCCGGCAGATATGCCTCATTTTAACAGAGATGTGCAGTAACAGGAGCAGACTGGGAACAGGATAATATTGGAGGAAGTATCTAAAAAATAGAAAGAATGAAAAAAGTAAGAGTGAATGGTATTATGTTTAGAGTGCTGTTTGTTGCAGTGCTGGTTTGTGGATTGGCGCCAATGGCATCTGCCCAGTTTATGCAGGGCAGAGCACAGGGATTGGAAAAGGATTTGGCCGGACATGTGAAATTCATTACTGCAGATTCGCTTATGGGAAGAGCAGTGGGGTCTGAAGGTGAACTTAAGGTTGCCAATTAC
>JAFZFL010000244.1 GCA_017555925.1 Bacteroidales bacterium
ATACCGGCACCCTCTGTAAGGAGGTCTCCGCCTCCATTTGCCCTATAGGAAGACATTGCAACTTTATAGTATTGTGTCAATTGAAATTTGGATCCGTCGGACATACTTTTGATTTTTACACGTGACCCGAATGGTTCCCTAACATCAACATCATATATAATTCCTGCAGCAGAATCAAAATTGAAAGCGGGATATACAAATGCGTAGTTGCCTCGCTTTTCATCAAACCTAATACGCAACAGATGATCTTTTTCGCTATTCATGGTAGAGATCCATCTGTTATAGGAGAATTCGAGACAATCCAAAATCTGCTTTCCTGTTAAAGAAAGAATATAGAGTTGGTTTTCAAAAGGATAGATTGTAAAGAGGTCATGATATATAAGTGGTCCGGCCTCTACATTTCCGTTATAGGTCAATGGGGCTGCAAATGAGATGTCTGCACCCGAACAGCCAAGTTGGACAGAATGGATAAGGTTAAGATAGAAACTTGGACCAAAGAAAGCATCTGCAGTATTTATACTCTTCTCAAGCCTTCCTATCTCCTGATTTGTAAACTCTTTTGTTTTAAGATAATCATCTCTGAAGGTTGCAAGATAATCTGTATCAACAGAGCGCCCCTCCATATTTACCAACTCACCGCTAATTCTCTTTTCTGATAGTTTTCCATTATTGAAATCCGCTTCAACACAGATTCTTATAAGATTCTTGCATCTTGAGCCTCCCTCCAGAACAACAACAGAGTCTTTACCATTCCAGATATATTCACATGCGGTATTATGATCATGAGAAGAGAGAATGGCATCTATACCGTTAAGATTGGCCGCAAGAAATCTTGCCGGATTCTCTATATCATTTCCTGAACCATCACCAAGACCAGCATGAATAGCAAGAATTACAATATCAGGATTATGCTCTCCTTTTACTTCATCTATCAAAGACTGGGCAATACTCTCTATAGGAAGAAAATCTATTCCATGCCACAACTCTTCACCCAACCACTTCTTGATATTGGGATTTGTCATACCTATTACTGCAATCCTGATTCCTCCTTTATCCAATATTGTATATGGTTTGAAATAAGGCTCACCACTCTTTTCATCTATAGCATTTGCAGCAAGATAAGGAATTTGCGTTTCAGAGGCAATCTTGTCATATATCGCATGGCCTGCTTCTATATCATGGTTACCTACAACAAGTGCATCATACCCAATATACTCGGCTACTCTTGTAAAGAGGTGTTTGTCTGCAGTTGAAGTATCTATATAATTAGCATAAAATAGGGAGTTGTCGCCTTGGAGAGCATCACCAAGATCAATCATGGCGACTCTTTCTGAACCGACCTCGGCACGTCTCTCCTTAAGGAATTGGCTTACATTGGCAAGAGAGACTTTATTGGTTCCTACCCCAACATAAAGAGAATCAAAAAGTGATCCATGTATATCATTAACTGCATAAATTTCAGCACTATAAGTTCCGTTTTTAACACTGCAGGAGATTGCAGAGAAAATAATCAGGGCAAAAGTTACAATTTTTTTAAAGTGCAAATATATGTTTCTCATATCATTAAATTAGTTCAATTCAAATTTGTCCGCATCCATCCATGCAGGGAACTTTTCTCTAAAGAGATTCAATTTGTCAATATCAATGTTTACATTGGTAATTTTGGCATCTGCAGAGAATCTGTATCCGTCAATCTCGCTTGAGACCATATTGGAAGAGAGATCCTCACCAATTATATCACCTTTATAATCAACAGCATAAGAACTTTGTACATATTTGCATTGCGGATCTTCTCCTACCCTGTTTACAAATAGCATATATGCAATATTCTCAATTGCCCTCGCTCTGCATAACGGTTCTATAACTTTAGCCCTCGGAGCAGGAAAATTGGCTACATTAACAAGTACATCATACTCATTGCCAACATTTCTGCTCCAGACAGGAAACCTCAAATCATAACACACATTTAATGCAAAGCGTACCCCCTTAAACTTAACAACTGTTCTTTCTTCTCCCGGTGTATAGTGGCTATTCTCCTCTCCCATTCTAAAAAGATGGTGCTTGTCATAATATTTGAATGAGCCGTCGGGAAGAACAAAAAAAGCCCGGTTAAATACAACTTCTCCGCTTCCCGACAGATTATTATTCTTATTCAGTACCGGAAATGAACCGATAATTGCAGAATTGAATTTAGAGGCCATCTCCTGCATCCACTTTAACGTAGGTGAAGAGGGGATATCCTCAGCCATTGAGATATTCATAGTAAATCCTGTATTGAACATCTCCGGCAAAACAATAATGTCGGGCTTAAAATCGAACTGCAAAAATAGAGAGTGCAGATATTTGAAATTTGCAGCCTTATCTTCCCACTTTATATCAGTTGAACAGAGCGTTACAAGCATATTTCTACTTTTTGTAAATTTTATCAACTATTAGTGCAATTGCACCGTCTCCGGTTACATTACAAGCTGTTCCAAAACTATCCATAGCAATATAGAGTGCTATCATAAGGCCTTGTGTAGGTTCGTCAAAACCAAGCATTGATGCAAGAAGGCCGAGTGCTGCCATAATTGCCCCACCAGGGACACCTGGAGCAGCAACCATTGTAATACCTAACATACAAATGAAACCGCCAAAGAGGTCAAGACCATCCGGAAGACCCATCATCCATACTATAGCGTATGCACATGCCACTATTTTAAGGATACTTCCGGCAAGGTGAACAGTTGCACAGAGTGGAATTACAAAGCCTGCAATATCTGGGTTGACACCATTCTTCTTTGCCTGTTCAAGAGTAACAGGAATTGTTGCGGCTGATGATTGTGTTCCCAAAGCTGTCATATAGGCCGGCAACATTGTTACCAAAGCCTTAAACGGATTCTTTCCAGAAATTGTACCTGCAATAATAAACTGGAAAAGAAGGAGTAAAATATGCATTACAAAGATTATTGCAATTACTTTTATAAATACTTGCAATACTGCTCCAACCTGACCTTCTGCTCCCATTTTAAGGAAAATGCCAAAAATATAGATTGGCAAGAATGGAATAATTGCACTTGAGATGAGCTTTGTAACAAGATCTCTGAACTCAAAGAGTACGTTTTTAAAAGTGTTACCATTTATTACAGCAAGTCCCAATCCAAGAATGAATGCAAGAATCAAGGAGGTTGTCACACCCATCACAGGAGGCATATCAATAGTCATATAGGGTTCAATTGCATCTATTCCCAAATTTGAATTTGCACCAAATGAGGGATCTTTTGTTAAAACAAGCGGGTAACTCCACCTGCAGGTAAAGTATGAGAAGAAACCTGCAATAAGTGTTGAGGCGTAGGCTATCAATGCTGTAATACCCAAAAGTTTGCCTGCTCCTTTACCAAGTTCGGCAATTCCTGGTGCTACAAGACCAAGAATTATAAGCGGAATAACAAAACTCAAGAAGTTTCCAAATACACCGTTAATTGTAACAAATATTCTTGTCAGAAAAGTCGGGAAAAAAGTGGAGCATACTATTCCTAATATAATTGCAATAATAATTTTAGGGAGCAACCCAATTTTTTTAAGTTTCATAAGTATATTGTTTAATAAGATTTTTTAGTATTTGACATTTTCTTCCATACAACTGCAATATAAGCAACTACAAACGGAATTGCAAGAGATACATAAGACATAACCTTAAGGGTAAATTCACTTGAAGAGCTGTTGGAGAGCGTAAGTGAATCCTGTAGAGATACAATTGAAGGATAATATGCGGTATTGTTAAAGGCCGCACATACCAATATTGGCCATACAGCCAAAACAGTACCTGCCCCGGTAATATAAAAACTGAAGGTGTTCAAAATATGTTTCTCCTTCAAGAAAATTGCACCCGTAATACCCGAAAGGACAAGTATAACGCCCAATAACAATATGATTAAAGGCCATACCAACTCAACCATATTTAAGAAATACTTGTAATCAACGGCATAAATTTGGCCACTTGAACTATCAATTCCATATCCTGTCCTTAAAAAGAGCATAACAAGAAATGCCACAAAAAGGAGTACGAATAATGGGGCACTTACCCTTAAAGAGTTCTTGCATCTTGTAATGGCGGCAGAATAACGGGCCGGATTATTGCGCATGGAATCAAT
>JAFZFL010000021.1 GCA_017555925.1 Bacteroidales bacterium
AAGATCCTCTACTTTAAGAACGTAAGCCATACGTACCTGGTTAGTACCTTTGCCTGTTGTTCCGTAGAAACCTGCAGCAGGAGCAACCATTACAGTTTGATTCTCATATGAGAACTCCTCAAGCAACCATTGTGCAAATTTGTCTGCATCATCAACTGGAAGCTCAGCAATAGTATAGAAAGCACCCATAGGCATTGGAGAGAATACGCCAGGAATTTGGTTAAGACCATTTACCAAAGTGTTTCTTCTCTCAATGTACTCAGCTTTAACAGCGTCAAAGTATGATTTAGGAGTCTTAAGAGCACCCTCAGCTGCAATCTGTCCATATGAAGGTGAACACAAACGTGCTTGAGCATATTTAAGAACACCCTTCATAACCTCTTTGTTTTTAGAAACAATAGCACCAATTCTCACACCGCAAAGGCTATATCTCTTAGAAACAGAATCCAAAAGAATAACGTTCTCCTCAAGACCTGGGATATGCATGCAAGAGTAGTGAGGCTCCTCAGTGTAGCAGAACTCTCTGTAAACCTCATCTGAATAGATGTACAAACCATGTTTCTTTGCAATCTCGCCCAATTGGATAAGAGCCTCCTTTGTATAAAGAGTACCAGTAGGGTTACCAGGGTTACAGATCAGGATACCTTTAGTTTTAGGAGTGATGTGTTTCTCAAACTCTTCAATAGCAGGAAGTTTGAAACCCTCTTTAATCTCACAAGAGATAGGGATAAGCTTAACATCATTTTGAACAGCAAATGCGTTGTAGTTAGTGTAGAAAGGCTCCATTACAATAACCTCATCACCAGGGTCACATGTAACTGCCAAAGCAAATTGAACAGCCTCTGTACCAGATGAAGTAACGATTAGGTCTGCAACCTCAATATTGATACCTACACTCTTGTAGTACTCAACCAAACCCTCTCTGTAAGAAAGGTTACCTGCTGAGTTAGAATACTCAATTACTTTAAGATCTGCATTCTTAACAGCCTCAAGAGCTTGTGGAGAAGACTCAATATCAGGCTGGCCAATGTTCAAGTGATAAACTTTAACGCCTCTTTTTTTAGCAGCGTCTGCATAAGGAACCAATTTTCTGATTGGTGAAGCAGGCATAGCCTGAGCTTTTTTTGAAAGTGTTAGCATAGTGTATAATCTGTTTAAAAAGTTTATTATTAAATCTGTTTGAATATCTCCTACTTGGATGCGGTTTCTGCCAACGATTTCATGAAGCCCTCAATTTTTGGTTGCATCTTTGAGGTTGGGGCTGCAAAGTTGTTGGTAAGAATTGCAAATTTTATCAGACCATGTTTTTTGCCTCCCTCTACGTAACCGGCATAACATCTTACGTTTGATAGAGAGCCGCTTTTAGCATGAATTCTGTTTTTAAGTTCCGGAGCCTCATTCTTGAGTACATTTTTCAATGTGCCGGGACCTCCCGGTACTGGCAAACTGTTCAAGAATTCGGCAAAGATACCATTTTTCTGCATAACTGTGTAGTAATTGCAGAAAAACTTAGGTGATACATAGTTCTGGCGTGACAGACCGCTTCCATCTTCCTGTGTAAGACCATATGTGTCAACACCCATTTCTTTTAGGATATTCTTTAGTGCAACCAATGAAGAATCATAGCTGCCGACACCTGTTTTAACCTTGCCTATTGTTTTGAGAATAGTCTCGGCGTACATGTTGTTGCTTATACGGTTGGTTACATTTACAATCTTCCAAAGTTCTGGTGAGAAGGTCTCTGTAACAAGTATTCTGGCCTCATCTGAAGGAGTCTCAATATCCTTTATATCTATAATCTCAGGATTGCTTTCGATGCCGTTTGCAAGAAGATACTCTCTGAAGTGGTAACCGCAACTCAAATGAGGAAAACGGTTGGAGTTGTCTGATGTGATTTCTGGTTTGTCAACAGGAATTGTACCGGTGTAAAGTGAGGCACAAGTAATGTCCTGTACATAATAACCGCTCCTGTCTCTTCCTTTGGCAGGCCCTGTAGTAACTTCGTTTACAATTTCAAGACCTGGTACTTGTGGGTATACAACCTCAACTGTAGCAGGGGCTCCCACGTTTTTTCCAGGATACAGTTTGAAATCCTGAACATTTTCGTAGAAACTCAATCCGCTGGCAGTTGCACCGTATGATGCGCCAAAGTTGCCCCATGACCATGAGTCAGGCATCTGCTCACGAACAAAGTAGCTGTCGTCAACTACAATATTGCCATTAATTTTGTTTATACCCAAATTCCTGACAGCCGCTGTCCATACACCAAAAATGGAATCAATTGCAAAAGCAACTGTATCTTTTGAACCGAGTGTAGGGTCTCCGCCGCCTATGATATAAAGATTACCCTCAAGAGTATTCTCCTTAATCTCGCCGGTGTAGGCTATTTTTGTGGAAAATTTGAAATCTTTGCCCAAGTAAGCAAGACCAACACCTGTAGAAATTGTCTTCATGGTTGAAGCGGTAAGCATAGGCATATTTGAATTCCACTCTGCAATTACCTTCCCGTTGTTATCAACCGCCAAAATGCCAATGATTGCATTCTGGAAAAGAGAATCTGTTTTGAGCTCCTTGTCTATATAATTCTGAGCTCTATTCTGGGCAAAGCCAACAAAACTTAACCCCAAAACCATTAAAAGTGATAATAGAATTTTTTTCATATCCTGTTGCTAAAAATGTTTACAAAATTAATCAAAAAGAGGTGAAAAAACTAATAAATTACTAATATTCCACTCCCAATTAAATTTTATCTTTAACTTGTGCGGCCATCAGTAAATAAGTTAGCTCCATCGTTAGGGTCGCCATCAAAAAAACAAACATGATTTTCTGAGGTAATTAATCCTCCATAGTATAATGATTCATTTGCTATAAATTCCAAATTAGAGCTGGCAATGTCAGAGGTTTTACGGTTATTTTATTAATCCAAAATTCACAATTATACGAAGTATATTTAAATTTAAAATATAAATTTGCTTTATTGTCGAATTCATAGTGAGTAGTGCTAAAAACCTCTGCAGAAGTAAATATAATTCTCGGTTTCTTGTCATATACTAAATCCTTTATAGGCTCTTCATTATAAAACCCGATGGAGTTATCATTATAAATAACATAAATGCCAAATTACAGATATGCTTTGTGTAGTATTGCCACCGCTGATTTGTATTTTGGCTTTTCTCAATGAGTCAGCTTCATTCTTTGCAATGTTGACGCATAAAGATCTTTTTTGTAGCCCTCTGGTATCAATCCGGCTGATCCAATCTTTAGCTGAGTCTGATATTTCAACTGTTGTATATACATTTGTATGGATGTCAAAATCCAAATTTCCTCCATCCGGTTCAAATATATACTCACTTTCAGCAAGGATAATTGCATCTTTCTGTTTTTGTGTAACCTTGATTGTTTGTGAGGCTGTGCCGGCTGCAAGCTCAATTTTGTCTGCAGGTTGCGGAGATGGAGCGGGCTCGGTGTTTCCCAGTACGTTGTCCGCAAAAAGGGGGTGTTTTCTGGAGGAAAAGTTGTTGGAGAAGAGGATTTGTCGGGAAGGAGATAAGCAGAAATGGAAAGATTTTTGAGTTGCAGGTGGTATTATTTTGTAAAATTATGCGCATTATTTGGGTAAAAAGGTGTAGAATATGGTATTTTTTTGAAAAAATATATTTTTGTGCGATGTTTTTTATCTCTTCTGGGTATATTTTGCGTTTTAGTATGTATATTTGTGCCTGATTTATTTAAAAGTTGCTGTTATGACAAATATTCGCAAAAGGGCATTGGCTGAATTTGCTTCCCATAAGCCGGAGAGATTCTATGTTGAGGAGCGTCCTGTTTCTGAGTTTTTTGGTGAAAATGTGTTTGATCTTGAGAAGATGAAGCGCTATCTCTCAACAGAGGCCTATAGGGCTGTGATTGATGCAATTGAGTTGGGAGAAAAGATTGACAGGAATTTGGCCGACCAGATTGCATCGGGCATGAAGGCGTGGGCTGTAAAGATAGGCGCAACGCATTATACCCATTGGTTTCATCCTCTGACAGATGCTACGGCTGAAAAACATGAGGCTTTTATTGATCCGTTGAAGGGCGGTGGAGTGTTTGAGAATTTTAAGGGCAGTACCCTTATCCAACAGGAGCCGGATGCTTCAAGTTTTCCTAATGGCGGTTTGAGAAATACTTTTGAGGCAAGAGGTTATACGGCATGGGATCCGAGTTCGCCGGCATTCATTATAGACCAGACTTTATGTATTCCAACTGTGTTTGTGGCTTATACCGGAGAGTCGCTTGATCAGAAGACACCGTTACTCAAATCAATTCAGGCAATAGATAAAGCTGCAGTGGCAATTTGCAGGATGTTTGACAGCAATGTCTCAAAGGTTAATACAATGCTGGGAATAGAGCAGGAGTATTTCATTGTGGATGAGTCATTCTATAGGGCACGCCCTGACCTGATGATTTGCAACCGTACGCTTATCGGCCATACAGCAGCAAAGGATCAGCAATTGGAGGATCACTATTTTGGTGCAATTCCAAACAGGGTCATGTCTTTTATGAAGGACTTTGAGACTGAAGCCTATAAATTGGGTATTCTTTTGAAGACGAGACATAATGAAGTGGCTCCTGGACAGTTTGAGTTTGCTCCAATTTATGGTGAGGCAAATATATCAGTAGATCAGAATCTTATGATGATGATTATTATGAAAAAAATTGCCAAGAAACATAAACTTAAAGTTATTTTTCATGAAAAGCCGTTTGCTGGGGTAAACGGGTCGGGAAAGCATTGCAACTGGAGTCTGGTAACAAACACAGGAGTAAATCTGCTTTCTCCAGGAAAGACCCCAAGAACAAATTTGCAGTTCTTGAGTTTCTTTGCTGCAGTTATACGTGGTGTATATGAGCATCATGCCCTGCTTATGGGTAGTGTTGCCTCTTTGAGCAATATGTACCGTTTGGGAGGAGGGGAGGCACCTCCTGCTGTTATGAGCATATTTATTGGAGAGACTCTTACAAAACTTGTTGAATCGATAGAGAAACTTACATCAAAAAATTTGACAAGTGTTTCGGATAAAGAGGTGAAGATGAGGTCAAAACTTCATATAGTAAACCAGATTCCTGAGATTCTTCCCGACAATACCGACCGTAACAGGACATCCACATTTGCATTTACAGGTAATAGGTTTGAGTTCAGGGCTGTAGGATCTTCGTGCAATGTGGCTTCATCGATGTTTATTCTCAATGGTGTGGTAGCAGAGCAGTTGGTTCGTTTTAAAGAATTGGTAGACAGAGAGATGAAGGGTGGATTGAGTCAGGACAAGGCTATGATGAAGATAATTCGCCAATTCCTTATAGAGTCAAGGGATATAAGGTTTGAGGGTAACGGTTATAGCGTTGAATGGCAGATGGAGGCTGAAAGAAGAGGCTTGAAAGGTATAAAGAATGCACCTGATGCATTCAAGGAGTATATCTCAGATAACGCAATAAGAATGTTTGAAAGTCAGGGAATCCTATCGGCAAGAGAGGCTGAAGCCCGTTATGAAGTGCTCAATGAGATATATGTAAAGAAGCTGCAGATAGAGGCCAGAGTATTGGGTGATCTTACTACAAACCACTTGATTCCTACCGCCATCACTTTCCAGAACTCGCTTGTGAATAATGTAAAGGGTATCAAGGAACTCTTCCCTGATGAGTATTCAGATTTGTGTACTACTCAGATGCATATGATAAAAAAGATCTCAGGATATGTTAACCATTTGCATAATGATGTGCATAATATAGTGGAGGCCAGAAAGGTAGCAAATAGAATTGAGGGACTTAGCGAGAGGGCCGAAGCTTATTACAACACGGTGTTCCCTTACATTGAGAGTATAAGGAGTGTGGCGGACAAGCTTGAGATGGTGGTGGATGATGAGTTGTGGCCATTGCCTAAATACAGGGAATTGCTATTCTTTAGATAAGAATATGGTGAAGTTTTACAAAAATCAATTAATTTTGTGAGTTAAAGCAAAAAAATATTCATTATGCAAAATTCAAAAGACAACAGATATGCATTGCGTGGAGTGTCATCACAAAAAGAGGATGTTCACGCAGCCATTAAAGATATTGACAAAGGCCTTTTCCCTAAAGCTTTCTGTAAGATAGTTCCCGATTATTTGAGTGGTGATCCTGAATATTGTCTTGTAATGCATGCCGATGGTGCAGGTACAAAATCATCTCTTGCTTATATGTACTGGAAAGAGACCGGTGATATGAGTGTTTGGGATGGTATTGCTCAGGATGCCATTGTTATGAATACAGATGATCTTTTATGTGTTGGTGCAGTTGACAATATTATGCTTTCATCAACCATAGGCAGGAATAAGCAGCTTGTGCCGGGCTCTGTAATCAGCCGTTTGATTGGAGCATCGCAGAAGTTCTGTGGAACTATGGCTGAACATGGTGTGAATATGATTCTTACAGGTGGAGAGACCGCAGATGTGGGTGATCTTGTAAGAACAATTATCGTAGACAGCACTGTGTGCGCGAGAATGAAACGTTCAGATGTTATAGACAATGCAAATATCAAGGCTGGTGATGTGATTGTTGCATTGCAATCTTTTGGCAAGGCTGTTTATGAAGATGAATATAATGGCGGAATGGGAAGCAATGGCCTTACATCTGCGCGCCATGACGTATTTGGAAAGTATCTTGCAGAAAAATATCCTGAAAGCTATGATGCTTCTGTTCCATCGGACTTGGTATATTCCGGATCAAAGAGACTTGATGAAATTGATGAGGTGACAGGGCTTACTTATGGTAAACTTGTGCTCTCTCCTACAAGAACATACGCTCCTGTTGTAAAAGAGATTCTTGATAAGTTCAGAAAACAGATCGATGGAATGATACACTGCTCGGGCGGTGCTCAGACAAAGATTCTTCACTTTGTGGATAATCTCAAGATTGTTAAGGATAATCTTTTTGATACCCCACGTCTGTTTGAAGTTATACAGAAGGAGTCTGGCACTTCTTGGGAGGAGATGTATAAGGTGTTCAATATGGGACACAGAATGGAGTTCTATGTTCCTGCCGGAATAGCTGATGACATAATTGCGATCTCAGAAAAATATGGTATTGGAGCAAAAGTGATAGGAAGAGTTGAGGCCTCTGAAAATGGTGGTGCAGAGGTGGTCCTAACAAGCAAACATGGTACTTTCAACTATAAAAAATAGGTATATGAATCTGAATCTGAATGGTATAAAAAGATATGCATCTCTTTTCTTTGTGTCGGCACTTGTACTCTCATGCGCTGTGTCAGGTAACAAAAAAGAGGAAGTTGAACTCTCTCCAATAATGAAAAAGGCTTTGGAAGATAAAACTTCGAGATATTATGCAGATTTTGAAAATTTCCCAAAAGAGAAGAAGATGCTTCCAATTGGAGTGTTCGATTCAGGTACAGGCGGATTGACAGTCCTTGAGGTAATGTTGTCCATTGACAAGATTGATAACATAACAGGCAAAATGGGATCTGACGGTATTCCTGATTTTGCTGGAGAAAATTTTACATTCCTTGGTGATATGGCAAACATGCCATACGGCAATTATGCCGCTGAGAAAAAAGAGCAATTCTTTAAGGAGCTGGTTGTAAAGGATGCGTTGTTCCTGTTGGGCGACAAATATTACAAATCACCTATGGATGCCACGCCTGAAGGTGTGAAAGAGAAATCTAAAATTCTTGTAATTGCTTGTAATACAGCTACTGCATGGGGATTGAATGATATTCAGGTCATGTTGGATAAAAGTGGTACAGGCGTAAAAGTCATTGGAGTGATTAATGCCGGTGTAAATGCCCTTTATGATAACATTAAGGAGGATTCACTGTCAAAATCAACAACTGTTGGCGTATTGGCAACCGTAGGTACAATCTCTTCAAATGCCTATGAGAGAACCATATTGGAAATGCAGGAACAGTCTGGCTATAAGGGCAAGATAGAAGTTGTCAATCACGCATGTGCAGGATTTGCGGAGTCTGTAGATATGGAGAAAGATTTTGTAAATGTAGCATTGGAATCTCCTCGGGCCGACTATAGAGGACCTAAAATGGGTGTAGGAACTGAGGATATCAAAGAGGAATTGCTTCCTGCATACAATTTTACATTTGGAAAGAATGATATTCTTTATAGGAAGGAGAATGGCAAATTTACAGAGTTTCAACTCAATTCAGCTGCAAACTATGCACGATTCCATCTGGTGACTCTTTTGGAGAAGCATATTGAAAGTGGGGCAAAAGCTCCTATGAAAAATATCATTTTGGGATGTACTCACTACCCGTTCCTTTTGGATACACTTGTAAAGGCCGTAGAAGAGTTGAGAAACTATAGTGTAAATGGAAAGAGAGTGTATAATGATGTTCTTGCAGAGAGTGTGAACTTTATAGATCCGGCTCTATTTACAGCTATAGAGTGCTACCAGGCATTAAGGGAGGAGAAGAATCTGGCATTAAGAACCGTGGATGGAAAGGTTGATGCATATATATCTGTTCCGGCTTATGGACTTGCTCCGGATTGTCTTGATGAGAACGGCAACCTTGCTTACAACTTCAAATATGGCAGGGAGTATGGTACAGAAGATGTGTCAACAGTGTTTGTGCCTATCTCAAGGAAGTATGTAAGTAAAGAGAACTTGAACAGACTTGAGGCTCTTGTTCCATACTCCTATAATGAGATTAATAAAACAATGGAGTAGTATGGCCTACGCACAACATATAACATCTGAAGAACTTGAGGGTTTGGAATTTGCCTCATTTGCCGGGGAAATAAGGGTGATAGATAGGGTAAATGAGGAGTTTG
>JAFZFL010000245.1 GCA_017555925.1 Bacteroidales bacterium
GGTCTCACTGGTGCGTATTCTTCCAATGAGTTTGAGATTGTTTATATTTCTGGTAAAAGCACCTGTGAAAGAGAGTAGCTCCAATCTGTTGGTGTAGTCTGTGACAATGTCATCTGCAGAATAGTCAATACCTTGAGAGTCGAGATTAAAAATAACGTTTCGCAATCTTTTTATATCATAACTCAAATTGTTGCGCAACTCCATAAGCAATTCATATCTGGAACTTTTGGTATCAATGATAATAGTGTTTGTTGTTTGGTCCCACTCACATTTAAAAAGAGTGAAAGGCGTTGCAATTTGCCTCATTGAGCGTTTATGAATAATCTGGTAGTACAATTTGCCTCTTTTGTCATTTGTTGAGGAGGCTCTGAATTTGATTTTTAAAGATGTCATAATAATCAGTTGTTTTGTAGTTTTATGATATTGAAGTATCTTTGAAAGTTGTCTAAAATCAAAATATGGAAAGAGTGCAAAATTCCCCCAAGGTAAGTGTCATAATACCCGTATACAACGTAGAAAATCTGCTTCCGCGTTGCCTAGATTCGCTTATAGCCCAAACCCTTACCAATATAGAGATCTTATGTGTTGATGATGGAAGCAAGGATAACTCTTTGGCAGTTTTGCGCCGTTATGAGGAGAGAGATTCAAGAATAAAAGTTGTTACCCAGCAGAACAAGAGACAGGGAGGTGCCAGAAATACAGGAATGGATATGGCCTGTGGTGAGTATATAGGATTTGTGGATTCAGATGATTATGTAGACAAAGACTATTTTCAGAAACTCTATGAGGCTGCAGTCAGAGAGAGTGCCCATATTGCCTGTTGTGGAATAATCAAGCATAAACCGCACATGACGAAGTATGTGGCAAAATATGAAGGGAGTCACCTCTTTACAGAGAAGAATGCAAAATTCAAGATCTGCAATTGCCCTCCCGATTTTCATCCTGTAAACAAACTCTATTCCCGACAGATGTTGCTTGAGAATCATATCAGGTATCAGGAGCATGTCTATTATGAGGATGTTGCTTTTGTGTCAAAGGCCATTCTTTGTGCAAATGCAGTGGTTACAGTGCCGGAAACCCTTTATCATTACATGTATAATGGGGAGTCAACTGTAAAGAGCCGTCAGACCCTTCAAAAGCAACAGGATATGTATAGTGCCAGAAAGGGGTTTGTAGAGATGGCGGCAGAGATGGGAATAGAGATACCATGCTCATATAAAAGCATTACATACAGGGTTTATGAATTCTGCGGAATTAACCTTTTGAAGGTAAAAGAGCGTAATGGAGTAAGGGTGTGGCGTCTGTTTGACCTCATTCCGATATTCAAGAAAAAAGGGTAACAGACCTCTTGTGCGAATCTGTTACCCCTTCTATATGGCGTTTTTAAAATCTGGCTCTATTTTGTAAGTTCAAATCCAAGTTTAAGACCATCATAATTGTTCAGCAGCGTTGTTATGGTAGAGGCGGTGCTGTTCACCTTTGATACCATACCGGTAAGAGCTTTAAGAGCATCCATCAGCTTGTCGGCATTAAAGAGAAGACTCATTGATGAACCTAATGTTGCCACGTTGGCATTAAGTGTAATACCCATTTTGGTCTTCATGGTTATCTTCTTTGTTTCAGAATCAAAAGTATATGTACCTTTTGTAGTTATTTTACCGATAGTGACAGTGTATGTATTGTCTTGGTTAAATGAGAACTTTACAGATTTGAAGCCGATTTTTGAATAAACCTTTTCCAATTCTGCATTAATCTTGCTGGTTGCTGCAGCACCTCCGGCCTGAGCCAGAAGATTTTCACTCTCAAACTGGGATGCAGCTCCTTTGTAGCTCCAGTCGCCAATAATGGTCTGGGCCGAAGTGGCATTATCTCCAATTGCACTCTTTGCAATGTCATTGATAATGGATTTCCAGTCTTGAGCAAATGTGCAAACTGCAGTTGCACAAATGATGGATAGCGATAAAATAAGTGATTTCCTTAACATGATGTTGTTTTTTGAAGTGTAAATGTAGTGGATTTTTACAAAAAATGGAAAAAGAATCTGCAGAAAAGAGCCAATTATCACTATCTTTGTAGAACATTAACCCAATCATTTTATTTATGTCAGGATTTTTTGGATGCGTATCACGCAACGAGTGTGTGAATGATGTATTCTATGGAACAGATTATCATTCACATCTTGGCACCAAGCGTGCCGGTATGGCATTTTATTATAATAACAAGTTCATAAGATCTATCCACTCTTTGGAAGACGGATATTTCAGAAACAAATTTGAAGATGAACTTCCTAAATTTGGTGAGGCAAAAATGGGAATAGGCATCATCTCAGATACAGAGTCGCAGCCCATAACAGTTACTTCACATTTGGGCAGGTATGCGGTGGTGTCGGTAGGCAGGATAGATAATAAAGATGAGTTGGCTCAGGAACTGCTTGATAAAAAGATGCACTTTGCTGAGTTGTCGGAGTCTGAAATAAATGCAACCGAACTTGTGGCAATTCTTATAAGTCAAGGCAATAATATAAAAGATGGAATTGAGTATGCACAGCGCAGAATCAAGGGCTCCTGCTCAATGCTTATTCTTACAGACCACGCAATATATGCAGCGCGCGACAAATTTGGAAGAACTCCAATTATTATTGGCAGAAACGACAAAGGATATGTGTGTGCAACAGAGAGCTCGAGCTTTGATAATTTGGGCTATAATTATGTGAAGGATCTTGGCCCGGGAGAGATTGTACGTATGAGTGCCGATGGCTTGTTGCAGGTGGCAGAGCCTCAGGCAAGGAAACAGGTATGTGCCTTTATGTGGGTGTACTATGGTTATCCGTCTGCCTGTTATGAGGGTATAAATGTTGAGGAGTCACGTTATCGTTGTGGAGCAGCAATGGCAAGGAGAGATGCAGGTATTCAGGTAGATTTTGCTGCAGGAATTCCTGATTCAGGAGTAGGACACGCCGTAGGTTATTCAAATGAGATGGGAGTGCCGTATAAGAGGCCATTTGTGAAATATACTCCAACTTGGCCAAGAAGTTTTATGCCGCAGAATCAGAAGATGAGAGATCTTGTGGCCAAAATGAAACTTCTGCCTAACGAAACATTTACCCGTGACCAGAAGATTGTCTTTATGGATGACAGTATTGTGCGTGGAACACAATTGAAGGATAATGTTGTAAAACTTTTGGATGAGGGGGTTAAAGAGATCCATATGCGTATTGCATGTCCGCCGCTTATTTTCCCTTGCAAGTTTGTGAATTTCTCAACTTCGCGCAGCAGTTATGATTTGTATACACGCCGTACTATAAGAGATTTGGAGGGTACAGACAATATTACAGATGAGTTGTGTATGGAGTATGTTAATCCCGACGGCAAAAAATATCAGCAGATGGTTGAGACCATGCGCAAACATCTGCAGCTTACATCCCTCAAATTCCAGAGACTGGAAGATCTTGTTGAGGCTATTGGTTTGCCAAAATGTGATTTGTGTACTCATTGTTGGGATAACAGCAGCTATGTTGAGTAGGATTCGGGCCTGAAGAGGTGCTTTTCAATATTCGCTTCCAAGCGTAATTATTGAACGGTATACTTTTTCAATATCGTTAGAATTTATTTCAATTCCTATCTGGTCTCCCTTCAGAATAGTCTGGGAGGCTGTGATGGGAATTGATTTTTTATTGCGGGTAATCTCCTTGAGCGTACAGCCGTCGGGAAGAGACAATTTGTTGACATTGAGTCCGTTCAAATAAGATTTCTCTTCTATGTCTATATAGATTGTAGTGAGTGCCGGCTCTTTTGAATCATGGGCAATCATAAAGTCGTAAAGCATGCTGTTAAGGGGCTTGACATTGAGCAGCTGGGTAAAATAGTAGACTAATGTGCCAATAATTAGTGTAGGAAAGAATGTCTCATAGTGGTTGGTCATTTCGCTGATAAGTATGAAGCCTGTAATGGGAGTTCTCATTACAGCTATAAAAAAGGCGCTCATGCCAAGAAGTATGAAGTAGCCGTCAAGCTCTCCGCCAATGAGGCCTGTGCCTGAAATGAAACACAATATGTCGTAGAATAGTTTCCCGAGAAGTCCGCCTACAGTCATCATGGGGAGGAATATGCCGCCGGGGAATCCGCTCGAGTGGGAGAGGATTGTAAAGCTCCAGATTGCAATGGTTACAGCAAACAGTATAACTATATTTATGAGGCTTGTAATGCTCCTGCTGTCTGCTATATTGTGGGCTAGAAATGTGTTTATTACACTCTCCCTTACCAGGAATGTCTGGTCTCCGCCAATCATGTCGGTAAAGAAGAGGCCCATGGTCCAGGTGGCTGCAGCGAGAATGAATACCTCTTTAAAGATTGCGCTCCTGCTGTTGTGGCTCTCCATTTTTAATTTCCATCTGGCATAAAGGTCCTTGCCTTTCAGCAGCATATTTGAGAATAATTTCCCGAATAGTGCAAAGAAGAGACTCATTATAAGGAAAATTGGGAGAAGTATGGTTAGTGGGGTCTCTGGAGATGCAACAGGAATTGTTCCATATATATTATAAGGTGTGAGAAGTTTGCTTATAATGCCGGCAACACTTCCTGCGAGCAGAGTACAAATAATGGTTGTAGATATGGTTACTCTCTGCAGCGACTCCATTATCAATATGGAGGAGGAGAGTGGCGCTGTGAATGCAGCTGCAACGCCGGCTCCTGCTCCCGCTGCTATAAGATGACGTTTTTTACCCTCTCCGGTCTTAAAAAGGTTGCCGGTAGTGTAGCCTATGAGTGAGCCCATCTGTACGCTGGTACCCTCTCTGCCCAAGGAGAGGCCCGAACATAGGGTAAGGACTCCTCCTATGAATTTTACCCAAAGGTATAAAAAGGGTTTGTTGTATACGCGTTTGCCAAATATGAGCGATTGGGTCTGGGGCAATCCCGAGCCGCTTATTTTAGGATACTTCAATATAAGTATACGTGTTATGAGCAATGCAATATATATTGAGCAGAATACTCCAAAGTGGGCGATTGGAGCGTTGTTGTGGTTAAATAGCAGTGGCCTTATTGATGTTGCCTGGGCTACAGTATACCTGAAAGCAACACAAATGATACCCGAAACAGTCCCTACCGCTATTGACGTAGTGTATATATTGTCGCTTTTTAACCACATTTTATTGGGAATTAAAAAAAACAACATTTCTGTTGGGGAAAAGTTTATTAAAAAATGAAAGTAAAACAGGCGTTTAGGTTAATAATTGAAATGTATTTTTGCTTGAGGCGTCTTATTTGGAAAGATTTTTGGAATAATTGTGCTTGTTTGGGATGTGTTAATTTTTTGTAAATTAGGCAAATATAAATTTGTAATTTAAAAAAAATAATTATTTTTGTGCCATTAAAAATTAAATATGTTGTTTTTTGTTTTGTTGTAAAGGGTACCCCATTATTTATAGGGTGCTCTTTTTCTTTTGTTATAAAATAATTTTGGAGATTAAGGAATTAGTGCTATCTTTGCAACCCCGCAAAATATGCAGGGAGCTGTAACCAATTGAGTTTCAGAGAAACAAAGGGTTTTTCACCCGTATTGGCAATGCAGCTATGTTTAATTTTAAATCACTAATTAAAACCAATGCCTGGATTAATTGGAAAAAAAATCGGAATGACTTCCGTTTTCGGTGCCGATGGTAAAAATATCCCATGCACCGTTATTGAAGCTGGTCCGTGTGTTGTTACGCAGATTCGTACAGAAGAAGTAGATGGTTATGCCGCTGTACAGCTTGCCTATGACGAGAAAAAAGAAAAACACACCAGCGCCCCTATGTTGGGTCACTTCAAAAAGGCAAATACCACTCCAAAACGCAAATTGGTAGAGTTTGAGAATGACTTTGCTAAAGAGTTGCAATTGGGCGATCAAATTACAGTTTCTGATATCTTCACTGAAGATGAGGATGCTTGGGTAGACGTTACCGGAATCTCAAAAGGTAAAGGCTTCCAAGGTGTAGTAAAACGTCACGGCTTTGCCGGTGTAGGTGGCCAGACTCACGGTCAGCACAACAGACTTCGCGCTCCTGGTTCAATGGGTGCATCATCTTGGCCTTCAAGAGTATTCAAAGGTAAAAGATTGGCCGGCCGTATGGGTGGCGACAGAGTTAAAATCCTTAACCTTAAAGTAATCAAAGTTATCCCTGAGAACAACCTTATCCTTGTTAAAGGTTCAATTCCGGGAGCTAAAGGTTCTTATGTAATTGTGGAGGAATAATCGTCTATGGAATTAGCAGTATTAAAAATTGACGGAACAGAGTCAGGTAAAAAAGTGACTTTGAATGAGGCAATCTTTGGCTTGGAGCCAAATGATCATGCTATCTACCTAGACGTTAAGCAATACCTTGCAAACCAACGTCAAGGAACTCATAAAACTAAGGATCGTTCTGAGGTTGCTTACAGTACTAAAAAGATTGTAAGACAGAAAGGTTCAGGCGGTGCTCGTCACGGTAGCATCAAATCAAATATCTTTGTTGGTGGTGGCCGCGCATTTGGTCCTAAACCAAGAGATTACGGTTTTAAACTAAACAGAAAACTAAAACAGTTGGCTCGCTTCTCTGCTTTGTCACACAAAGCTCAAGGTGAGGCTATTACAATCGTAGAGCCATTCACAATGGAGGCACCTAAAACAAAACAGTTCATTGGTATTCTTAACAATATCAAATCAAACGACAGAAAAGTTTTGTTTGTTCTTCCTGAGAATTCAAATAATATTTACTTATCGTCACGTAACTTGGAGAACGTTAAAGTTATCA
>JAFZFL010000246.1 GCA_017555925.1 Bacteroidales bacterium
ATCTTTAACTATATAGTTACAAGAGTTGCACCGTAGCCATACTCCTTAAAAGAGGCATCCTGCCATTTGCTCTGGCTATATTTGCTCTTCAACTCTTTAATGAGGGCATTACGCAATACCCCGTCACCTTTGCCGTGTATAAACACGATTTTGCTTCCCCTTTTGTGAAGCACTGCAGTCATGGCTTCATTGAACTTTTCAAGTTGGTATTTGAGAATGGCTGTATTATCCATCCCGATAGTGGTATCCAGCAAGGCCTCTGCATGAAGGTCAACCTCCATATACCCTTGTGAGTTTATTCTTATGAGAGCATTCTCCTGAAGCCACTCCTTCTGCAGGCCACCGCTTGGCAGATCTATCCATTTGCCATCTACATATGCCCTATCTTTGGCAACTGGATTTTTCTTGGTTGCTTGTGCCCTTGATACGGAGCGCTCTCCCTCAAACTTCTCTTTAAGGGCCAGTTTTATCTCCTTCTCCTCAAGCTTGCCAACCATAGGAATCTCCTCAATATTCTCATTTATGACAGGTATTACATAGCCAGCTTCCTGGATATACTCATTCCTGCGGAACATGCTCTCCTTTAGCAGGTTTACAGGATCAAGTATAAAATCCTGCTCAATAATTGGTTTGAGCGCGTGTTGTAGCGGCTCTTTGAATGGCTGGTTCTTTTTAAAAGGGAGAATCCTTATCAGTACCCTTTTTGACCACTTGTTCAGTTCGTTTTTGCCAAAATCAAAGAGTCTCTTCCTGTCGTATGGAACAATCTCTCCGGCAAAAGTGGTAGTGTAACAGTTAATGGCCCTTCCAGGTGTACCCTCATCTTCCTTTATAGCATTTGTGTAGGTAACCAATAGAGTGTAGTTGCATTCATTGGCAAGAATACAGCTGAAGCCATTGCCGTTTTTTACATATACAAGGGCAATATTAAGTTTTTCACCATCTTTTGTCTGTATGTTCACTTCCTCTTTGGCAGCAACATTCTGCTCAATTACAACACACTCCTTCTCAGGCATAGGCATATCAAAGCCATCTTCATCCTGAACGGTTACCCATCCTTTACGTCCAAAGCCAACAACGATTCCTCCACCGGTCTGGTTGAGGAATCTTACTTTATCTCCTATTCTCATCACTTTATGAATTACCCTGTTCCTTATTGTTACAACTCTTGTTGAAGAACTTTTCTTGCAACATCTGCAAATGCATCAAATACCGGACCCGCATTTACGGAGGCCGGTTCTCCTTCATCTCCACACTCCCGGATGCTCTGTACAATAGGAATCTGACCAAGAAGCGGAACATTATATTTTGCAGCCATCTCCTTGCCACCATCCTTGCCAAAGATATAATATCTGTTGTTTGGCAACTCTGCCGGGGTAAACCATGCCATATTCTCCACAAGACCATAAACAGGCTTGTTTATATCCTTGTTGCGGAACATATTTATACCCTTCTCAACATCTGCCAGTGCAACAGCTTGTGGAGTGCTTACAATAATAGCTCCGTTAAGCGGAATGTCGTGTACCAGGCTTATATGAATATCTCCTGTCCCCGGAGGAAGGTCAAGCAAAAGGAAATCAAGCTCTCCCCATTTTACCTGCAGTATCATTTGCTTTAGAGCATTGCAGGCCATTGGACCTCTCCATATCAAGGCTCTTTCAGGTGGTGCAAAGTATCCCACAGACATCCATTTTACACCATACTTCTCTATAGGCAGGATAAGTTCAGCTACAGTCTTGCCATGCTTTCCGGCTGCAGGAACTCCTGTGTTTGGATCTATACCAGCTTCTGCAGCAGACTCGCCATTATCTGTATATCCATCTTCATACACAAACTCTACCTCAGGAACTTCCCCCTCTGTTGCAGTCATTTTTGGTACCGACGGGCCATATACATCGGCATCTGCCAATCCCACCTTATAACCCATTTTAGCAAGAGTTACGGCAAGGTTTACAGATACTGTAGATTTGCCTACTCCTCCTTTGCCAGAGGCAATGGCAATAATTTTTCCAACATTTTCAAGTTGCTCCTGTCCAAGATCAAGGATTTTTTTCTTTTTCTGCGGTTTGCTCTCCCTTACAAGTTCAAGGATGCTTACTTTTACTCCTTCAAAAGAAGCAAGCAGAGCCTCTTCGCAACTCTTTTTTATGCTTGCGCTCAAGGCATCCGGTCTCGGGAATACAAGTTTGAACTTGATTTTTGGTTGTGTCTCATCTCCCTCTACCTTAATGTCTTCTATAAGGCCAAGTTCAATTACGTTCTTATCAAAAGCAGGGTGCATAACACCCTGCAATATCTCTTCAATCTGTTTTACGGTAACCATTACAATAAAACTACATTTATAACTTCCAATTATTTTACAATATTCATCTCATCCAACAAGTAACCGGCTTTACCATACTTGTCAATGATGAACAATACGTATCTGATATCAACATTTATACATCTTTGCAACTCTGGTTCAAAGATAACGTCGCCACTCATAGCCTCCCAGTTTCCATCAAATGCAAGGCCAAGAAGTTCGCCATTTGCATTCAATACAGGGCTGCCGGAGTTGCCACCGGTAATATCATTGTTTGAAAGGAAAGCAACAGGCATCTTGCCATTTGGCAACGCATATTGTCCAAAATCCTTGGCTTTCCAAAGCTCTTTCAATCTTGCAGGAACAACAAACTCCCAGTTATCGGGATCCTCTTTCTCCATTACACCGTCGAGAGTTGTAATATAGTTGTATTGGACGGCATCTCTTGGAGAGTAAGGAAGAACCTGACCGTAAGTCAAACGCATAGTAGAGTTTGCATCGGGATACATTGCATTGTCTCCCAACATCTCAAGAAGACCCTCTACGTAAAGTTGTTTAAGTTCCGCTACCTTATAGTTTGAACCCTGAACTTCAGGCATAATTATTTGGGCAACAGCATAAACATCTTTTCTTATTTGTGCGGCAGGATCATTTTTAAGATTGTATCCTTCAGCTTTAGCCTTCTCAAGTTTCTCTTTTGAGGTATATGCTGAGTTTGCATACAAATCATCTACAAAGGCATCAATATCGCCGCCAAACTCCTTGTCAATTCTCTCATAGAATGCAGGGTGATACTCTGGAGCAACCTTCTCTCTGTATATTTTATACATTGCTTTAGCAAGTTTCTTGTCGGTCTCAACAGCATAATCTTTATAGAACTCATCAATCTGGCCAGGACGTCTCGAACTTGCTTTTATAAGCTCAACAGCAGAGATAGTCTCGTTGATATATTTGTAAACATAAAAGAACTCTGCCCTTCTCTTTATCTCATTGTTGATGTCATCTACAACAGTACCATATTTTGCAGTACGTTTCTTGTTGGCTTTTACCCACTCATTGAATGTCTTCTCTTCGGCAGCTCTACGCTCTATGATATTCAATTTGTCAAAGGTCTCATCCATACCCATCCATTTTTTCCAGCCGTTAGATGAGTTGGCATATTTGTTTGAATATTGGATTCTTACTTTCTGGTCGGCCTGCATATCCTCCATCCAGATGTCTTGTTTTACGCCTCTTGCATATATGCCTATCGCATTGGTGATTTTTTGGGTTTCTCTTGCCTCCTCGCTCAACATGAATCTGTTTGTTCTGCCAGGGAAACCTATAATCATGGTGTAATCGCCCTTTTCAATTCCCTTCAAAGAGATCTTTAGCGACTGTTTTGGAGTGTATGGCACATTATCCTCAGAGTACTCTGCAGGATTGTTGTTTTTATCTGCATAAATTCTGAAAACCGAGAAGTCTCCTGTGTGTCTTGGCCACATCCAGTTGTCGGTATCTGCTCCAAATTTGCCGATAGATGAAGGCGGAGCGCCTACAAAACGTATATCCTTGAATGTTCTTGTAGTAATGACGTAATAGGCATTGCTGTTGTAAAAACTTGTAACTTCTGCATCAAGAGTCTTGTCATGTTTTGTTGCCTCCTCTATGATCTTGGCAACTTCAGCCTCGTATGCCTTTCCCTTCTCCTCATTGGTCTTGCCCTTTGCAACAGCCTTGTTGATTCTATCTGTAACATCAACAAACTTGTCAATGAAGGTTACGGTAAGGCCTTTTGCAGGAAGCTCCTCATTCAGATTCATGGCCCAATAGCCATCGTTGAGGTAATCGTGCTCAACGCTACTCAATTTTTGGATAGAAGCGTAACCGCAGTGGTGGTTGGTAAACAAAAGACCCTTGTCAGAAACAATCTCTGCAGTACAACCGCCTCCAAAGTGAACAATTGCATCTTTCAAACTTGAGTTGTTTATGCTATAGATCTCTTCAGGAGTAAGTTTGCAGCCCAATTCCTGCATCTTTTTGGCATTCAGCTTCTCCAAAAGCGGAAGCATCCACATACCCTCATCTGCCTTTGCCGGCATAATTGACAGCAGCAGGGCAACTGCTGCTAAAAGTGATAATTTTTTCATATAAAACATTTTTAAATAATTTGTCGGGAACAATTGACTATAATTTTCAAAAATAGCTATTTTTTTCAAAATATATTTAATTTTCATATCCCGACAGATCTAATCCTTATATTTGTAGGGAAAAATTGCTGTCATGGAGAAAAAACATATACTTATAGCTGTAGATAAATTTAAAGGAAGTCTTACCTCGTTGGAGGCGGCTCAGGCAATAGAGAAGGGATTTGAGGAGGCTTTTCCCGGGCAGGGCAGCTTTAGGGCAATTGAGATTGCAGATGGAGGAGATGGAAGTCTGGAGGTGCTTAAAAAGAGATTGGAGAGTGCCGGCGTCAAAAGTATAGAGGTGCATGATCCTGTTGGAAAGGTAGTGCGGGCGCAGATATTGTTATATGAAATGCCGGCACTTCAGGAGAGTAACCCTGTAAAATGCGCTTTTATTGAGATGGCAAGAATCTCCGGTTTGGAGATGCTGGCAAAAGAGGAGAGAAATCCGTTGGTCACATCCTCTTATGGAATGGGGGAGGCTATATTGGCAGCTATAGAGTGTGGAGCCTGCTCCATCACCCTGTCGATTGGTGGCAGTGCAACAAATGATGGTGGGGCTGGAATGTTGCAAGCGTTGGGCTATAGGTTTTATGATGTAAACAATAGGGAGATTGCAGCTCCAGTTTGTGGAGGAGACCTGCAGATGATTGCCTCAATTGTTGCTCCTCAAGACAAACTGTCGGGAATAAGATTCAGGGTTATATGTGATGTGGTAAATCCCCTGTTGGGAGAAAATGGCGCTACTGCCGTTTACGGGCCACAAAAGGGAGCAGATGGTAAGGCCCTGGCTCTTTTGGAGAGTGGTATGACAAATTATGCTTCGGTTGCACAGAAATGCCTATATGGAAAGAGATGCTTGAATGCCTGCTGTACAGAAGAGGTGGTGGAGGATTATAAATCCTTTCCTGGTTCAGGTGCTGCCGGAGGTGTAGGGTTTGCAGGATTGGCCTTTTTGGGTGCAGAACTCATTCCCGGCTGGCAATTTTTTGCAGATATCACCTCATTGGAGGAGAGCATCCGTTGGGCAGATGTGGTGGTGACAGGGGAAGGGTGTCTCGATTCGCAGAGCATGAGTGGAAAGGTGGTGAATGGAGTGGTGAATATTGCTAAAAAGTATAATAAAAAGGTTTTGGCCTTTTGTGGTATATCAAAACTTGAGAGTGATGCGCTTGATGGTGTGGAGTATTATTCTATAGCCTCATTGGGTTACCCTATTGAGGTTTGTATGAGTAATGCGGCCGTATTGTTGCAACAGCTGGTAAGAGAGAGCCTGTTGGAGAGGTAAGGCAAAAAATAAAATCTTAAACTTAAATAGCAAAGGTATGCTTGAACAATATTTTGATCCCAAACTTATAGAGGCAGGTTGTGATGAGGCCGGAAGGGGTTGTCTTGCGGGGCCGGTGTTTGCCGCAGCTGTAATATTGCCTAAAGATTTCTATCATCCGTTGCTTAATGATTCAAAGCAGCTCACTGCCAGGCAAAGGGAGAGGTTGCGTCCAATTATAGAGCAGGAGGCAATAGCCTGGAGTGTTGTTGCTGTAACTGCCGGCGAGATAGATGAACTCAATATTCTCAGAGCTTCAATTACCGGAATGCACCGCGCTGTTTCAAAGCTTTCTGTGAGACCGCAATTTCTGCTGATAGATGGTAACCGTTTCTATAAATATGAGGATATTCCCCACAAATGCATTGTAAAGGGAGATGCAAAGTATGCAAGTATAGCTGCAGCCTCAATACTTGCCAAGACTCATAGGGATGAGTATATGCTTAAATTGGCAGCAGAGTATCCGCAGTATGGATGGGAGAGGAACATGGCATACCCTACAAGGGAACATAGAGCTGCAATTGCAGAATTTGGAACAACTCCTCACCATAGGATGAGTTTTAGGCTTATTGATGATGAGCCTACACTTTTTTAATCTTTTATTGGTTGTTTTCAGACTTTCCAAGCTTCGCATTGGCCTCTTCTAACGCAGAAGTAAGTGCCTCAATCTGCTGTTTTCTATATTCTGCAACCTCCTGGAGTGTCTTTATCAATAGGATATTGTTGTTGAAATGTTGCTTGTAGTACAATATTTCAGCTGAATGCTTCTCCTCAATCTCCTTGCAGATCTGATTGTGTTCCTCTACGGTCATAATCTCTCCCATGAGGAGTTCCCTTACAGTTGTCCTCAACACAGATGCTATATCGGAGAGCCTTTTGCTTATGATTGATGTAGGACCGTTCTCAATTTTTGAGTATGAATTTATAGAAATACCCAACAGCTCCGCAACATATTCCTGCGAATATCCAAGTTCATTGCGGCGCGCTATAATATTAGCTCTTATTTGTTGTGTATTCATAAGTTACAAACTTACACCATTAATGGATAGAGTATAAACAACCAAAAGTTGTTAACAGGGAAATCAAAAGTTGATATTAGTGAGATTTTTTAATCAAATTGTCACTTTATTGTAATTTCAAATATTTTTTTATAAATTTGAAACTTGTCTGTAAAAAGAGAAAAAACACTTAAAACATAAATTACAAATGAAAACTTATAATACGCAAAATGTGAGGAACGTTGTCCTTTTGGGCAGCTCCAAGTCGGGTAAAACCACTCTTGCAGAGACTATGATGTTTGAGGGTAAGGTTATTGAAAGAAGAGGTACAATTGAGGGAAAGAACACAATGAGTGACAACACCGAGATTGAGCAGATTTACCAAAGATCAATATATTCTACACTTTTATATACAGAGTTTCTGGATACAAAATTCAATATTATAGACACTCCGGGTTCTGATGACTTCGTTGGTGGCGTTTACTCTGCATTTACTGTTGCAGAGAATGGTATTCTGCTTGTAAACTCTACTCAAGGTGTTGAGGTAGGTACTGAGATTTTTGCACGTCATGCTGTAAACAACAAGAAGCCTCTTATCATTGCCGTTAACCAGTTGGATCATGAGAAAGCAGATTGGCAAGCTACTATTGATTCATTGAAACAGACATTTGGCAACAAAGTGGTTCTTGTACAATATCCTGTCAATGCAGGTCCTCAATTTGATACATTCATCGACGTTCTAAAGATGAAGATGTATAAATTTAAAGATGAAAATGGTACAAGAGAGTCATTTGAGATTCCTGATGAGTATAAAGAGGAGGCACAGGCTCTTCATCAGCAGTTGGTAGAGATGTCTGCTGAGAATGATGAGACATTGATGGAGACATTCTTTGATAAGGGTGTTCTTACTGAAGATGAAATTAGAGCAGGTATGAAGGTTGGTATGCAGTTGGGTGACATTCTTCCTGTGTTCTGTTTGTCTGCAAAGAAAGATATTGGTGTTAAGAGAATTATGGAGTTCACTATTAACGCGGGTATTACTCCTGATAAAGTTGAGAATGAACTTAAGGATGGCAATAGCGTAAAAGTTGATTCAGAGGGCCCTACATCTATTTTCATATACAAGACCGCACAAGAGCAGCACTTGGGTGATGTTTCATACTTCAAGGTAATGAGCGGTAAGCTTGTTGAGGGTATGGATGTTGTAAATCCTGAGACAGGTGCAAAAGAGAGAATCGCACAAATTTATGCAGTTGCCGGCAAGAAGAGAGAGAAAGTTTCTGAGGTAATGGCTGGTGACATTGCTTGTACTGTAAAACTTAAATCGGTTAAGACTGGCCAGACACTTTGTGCTCCTAACTGTGAGTATACATTTGAGCCTACTCATTTCCCTGCACCTAAATTCCGTACAGCTATCAAGGCTAAAGTTGAGAAAGACGAGGAGAAATTGGGCGAGTTGTTGAACAAGGCAAGTGCAGAGGATCCAACAATTATAGTTGAATATTCAAAAGAGCTTAAACAGACTATCATCAGCGGACAGGGTGAGCATCATATCAATATTCTAAAATGGCAGCTTACCAACACAAATAAGATTGAGGTTGATTTGTTTGCTCCAAGAATCCCTTATCGCGAAACTATCACTAAAATTGCTACAGCAGACTATCGTCATAAGAAACAATCAGGTGGAGCAGGCCAGTTTGGTGAGGTTCATCTTTTGATAGAGCCTTATTATGAAGGCGCACCTGAGAATAACAAATTTAAGGTTGATGGCCAGGAGATGGTTCTTAATGTTAAAGGCAAAGAGGAGTATCCTCTTGAGTGGGGTGGCAAACTTGAGTACTATAACTGTATTGTAGGTGGAGCCATTGATGCCCGCTTTATGCCTGCCATTCTAAAAGGTATTATGGAGAAGATGAACGAGGGTCCTCTAACCGGTTCTTATGCCCGCGATATCAGAGTATATGTTTACGATGGTAAGATGCACCCGGTTGATTCAAATGAGATGGCATTCAAACTTGCTGCACGTAATGCATTTAAAGAGGCCTTCAAGAAAGCTGGTCCAAAGATTATGGAGCCTATCTACAATGTTGAGGTTTTGGTTCCAAGTGACTGCATGGGTGATGTAATGAGTGATTTGCAAAACCGCAGAGCTATGATTGAGGGTATGAACAGTGTTAAAGGATTTGAGGTTCTTAAAGCACGTGTTCCTCTTGCAGAGCTTTACAAATACTCAACATCTCTAAGCTCTCTAACTTCGGGAAGAGCAACATTTACAATGGAGTTTGCAGAGTACCAACAAGTACCTTCAGATGTTCAGGATAAGCTTCTTAAAGCTTACGAGGCCGAAGAGAAAGATGAGTAATTTCTCAAACAGAACAAATAATGAAGAATGGGTCCGCACAACGGGCCCATTTTTCTAAAAAACCACTAAAATTTCTGAAGTATTTATATGATAAAGTGTTCCAATATAAAAAAGTCTTTTGGTCAGTTGCCTGTACTTAAAGGAATAGACTTTCATGCAAAGGCAGGGGAGGTTGTAAGTATTGTGGGTGCCAGTGGTGCAGGAAAATCTACTCTTCTTCAAATTTTGGGATCTCTTATGCTTCCCGACAGTGGTACTGTAACCATTGATGGAACAGATATCTCTTCACTTAAGGGTAATGCCCTTTCTGATTTCAGAAATAGAAGAATTGGTTTTGTTTTTCAGTTCCACCATCTGTTACCGGAGTTCACTGCTCTTGAGAATGTTATGATGCCTGCACTTATAGAGAGGGCAAACAGTAAGGGAAAGGGCGCTTCTGTAGCTCAGATTAAGGAGCAGGCCATCTCGCTTTTAAAGGAATTGGGGTTGGCAGGACGAGTGGAGCACAAGCCATCTGAGTTGAGTGGAGGTGAACAACAGAGAGTGGCAATTGCAAGAGCTCTTATTAACAGGCCGGCGGTACTTTTTGCAGATGAACCCTCTGGAAACCTCGACAGTAAAACCAGGGATGAAATCCATAATCTGTTTTTTGAGTTGCGTGATAAGTTTGGGCAGACCATTATTATAGTTACCCACGATAAGGATCTTGCTATGCGTAGCGATAGGGTGGTTGAGATGGTTGATGGTAAATTTGTATAGTGGTATGTCTTCTTTCAGATTCAAGCAATTTGATATAGAGCAGGATAATTCTGCTATGAAGGTGAATACAGATGGCGTTCTTTTGGGAGCCTGGATGAGTATTTCCGGCACCGGAAGATCTCTGCTTGATGTTGGAACCGGCAGTGGCGTTATAGCATTGATGGCGGCGCAGAGGATTATTGCAGGAGGATTCTCTTCATCTTTTCATATAACTGCAATAGATATAGATAGGGAGTCTTTAAAAGATGCTGCAGCCAATTTTGCCAATTCCTCATTTTGTTCAGACAAACTTCAGATTGAGGCAAAGTGCATTCCTTTGCAGGAGCTGTCGGGAGTCAAATATGATTTGATATTCTCCAATCCTCCATATTTTATAAATTCATTGAAAGCTGCAGAGGAGTCGCGCTCCAATGCTCGTCATACAGATACTCTAAGTCAGGCAGAGCTGATAAAGGCTTCAATGGATTTGCTTAAGCCAGGTGGGCGTCTTGCTCTTGTTCTGCCTGCAACTGAGGGAGAGCAATTTTTGTCTAAAGTGTCATTTTTAGAGGAACAATACCATAAATCTTTTGGGTTGGCGCTTCACTTAAGCCGGTTATGCAGAGTGCATACTACAATAAAAAAACCAGCTAAACGCTGGTTGATGGAGTTTGTATTTTCAATTGAGAAGCCTTTGGTTGAAGAGAGTGAACTCATTATGATGAGTGATGGTAATTTTACTTCACAGTACAAAAGCCTGACCAAAGATTTCTATTTGAATTTTTGATTTCCAATTTAAAGTTGTCTACTTCTTTAGTGGAGGTGGAGGTGTGTTGCGGAACTGCTTTATAAGAATGCGTCTGAACTTCTCCTCTGTATGGAATATTCTTGCAGCCTTTTTAACAGGCAGTATCTTTTTGAACTTCTCAAAATATTGTACAGGTAATTCAGATTCTGCTTTATAGCTTGCAAAATATTCATTTGTGAGTTTGTCAATCTCTGAATCACTGGTTGAGGATCCCGCTTTAGTTGCTTCATTCAATGCTTTTAGTGCAAGTACTGTTCTTGTTCTTGCCTTTCCGCAGACCTCCCAATACTCATTATAAAGTGGCCAAAATTTCTGGGCCTCTTCCGGAGTCAGCTGAAGTTCTTGTGAGTAGAAGGCAATTTTCTGCATCTGAATCTCTTCAGGCGAGTGTGCTGTCTGTTTGAATGAGTTTTGCGGCATATTCTCTGTTATCATAGCGGCTTTGGCTTGAACTCCTGTCAAAACCATAATAATGATAACCAATAATGATAGTCTGTTCTTCATAATATTTGATTTATTCCAATGAGGCCAATGTTATAAGTGAAATATTGGACTCTATCAGGTATTCTTCTATATTGTCTTTATCTACAACCAATGTGTCAAAATTGCTCAGTGTCTGTTCATCTTCCTCTGTCATTGTATCAAGTATGGCGGCAGAACTCATAATCTCTATGATGTCACTCTCCAGGCTGTCGGGAGTATTATGGTAGACACTGTTCTCTACAATTTTGGGGAGGGAAGACTCTTTTGACTGGTTGGTAAGATACATGGCTCCATACCCCATTCCCACGATTGCGCCAAAAGTGCAGGCAAGCAAAACTGCAGTTTTGAGAAAAGGTATTATGCCTCTCTCTTGATTATCTGTGTTTGTGTGAATTCTCTTTGATACCGAGTCTTCAAGCTGGGCAAAGTATCCTTTTGGTAGTGTAAAGGGGTTTTCCTTGAGGTATTCATTACCCAGAATATCATCTTTATGTATCTTGTCCTTTTCCATTTTCTGAACTTTAACGAAACAAAGTATCTGTTTGACTGCCATTTTGCTAAAAAGATTAATCTGCTCTTCAAAAATTACTCGAATTCGTTCTGTAAAGCCGTTTTAATCTTTTGGTACGCATGGTGGTATGAGGCCTTAAGAGCCCCTACAGAGGTATCCATAATCTCTGAGATCTCTTCATATTTGAGTTCTTGAAAATATCTGAGAGTAAATACAGCCCTCTGTTTGTCGGGCAGTTTTATAATTTCTCTATGAAGCGCATATTGTAATTTGTCTCCATTGAAATATTGGTCTGACTGCAATTTGTTCTCCAGAATCTTGTCATAATTGCTTAACGACAGGAGTGAGCAGATTCTCTTTCTTTTCAAAAATGTTAAGGTCTCATTTGTTGCAATTCTGTACAACCAGGTATAAAGCCTTGATTCTTCTCTGAAATCTGGAAGATGTTCCCAAACCTTGATAAGGATATTTTGCAAAAGATCATTGGCATCATCATGGGAGCATGTAAGCTTCCTGATGTGCCAATATAATCTCTCGCTATACTTTCTTACAAGAAGGTTAAAGGCATACTCCCTTTTACCCTCTTGTCTGTAAAGTTCAATTATTTCCTTGTCATCAAGCATCTATTTTCTTGAAATTGCCTTTTTAGCCGCTTCAACAATATGTTCGGCATCCAAGCCATATGCTTTCATCAACTCAGCAGGTGTTCCGCTCTGTCCGAATTTGTCATTTATTGCAACAAACTCAATTGGCGCAGGAGCATTTGCGGCCAATGCGCTTGCTATGCTCTCTCCCATGCCGCCTGCAATGAAGTGCTCTTCTGCACAAACTACCGCTTTAGTCTTGGCAACTGATTTTAAGACTGCCTCAATGTCCAAAGGTTTAATTGTATGTATATTTATTACCTCGGCGCTAATACCCTCCTGCTCCAGAGTCTCTGCAGCTTGTATAGCCTCCCAAACAAGGTGTCCTGTTGCAAAGATAGTTACATCTTTACCCTCAATGAGGTTAAGTGCTTTACCTATTACAAATTCTTGATTTTCAGGGGTAAAATTAGGAACGCCAGGGCGTCCGAAACGCAAGTATACAGGACCGTCATACTTTCCTGCGGCAATTGTAGCAGCCTTAGTCTGATTATAATCACAAGGATTTATAACAACCATGTTAGGAAGCATTTTCATAAGTCCGATATCCTCAAGAATCTGGTGTGTTGCACCATCTTCACCCAAAGTAATACCTGCGTGTGATGCTGCAATCTTTACGTTTGCCTCAGAGTATGCAACAGCTTGGCGAATCTGATCGTATACCCTGCCAGTAACAAAAGCAGCAAAGGATCCTACAAAAGGAACTTTGCCGCTCAATGCCAAGCCAGCGCCAACGCCAATCATATTTGCTTCTGCAATACCTGCCTGAAAGAATCTGTCAGGATTCTCCTTTGCAAAGGCATCCATTTTAAGGGAGCCTGTAAGATCTGCACATAAAGCAACAACTCTCTCGTCTTGCTTGCCTAACTCTTGTAAACCGGCACCAAATCCCGATCTTGTGTCTTTATTGCCGGTGTTAATAAATTTTCCCATATAGTTTTTTAAGTATTTTTAATGTTAATAAATAGCTACATACATACCTACGTTAAAGTAGAATGATTGGCGGTTGTCAGAACTTGTGTTGCCAAGTGAGGCTTTGTTAGTACTAAAGTTGTAGCCTGCTGCAATGTTTGCTCCAAATGGAGAGTCTGCTCCAAATGGGATCAAAACTCCAATTTCTGGCGCTACAAGGAATCCCCAATTGTTGTCCCAGCTTTCGAGATCCTGTACAACTATATGCTGACCTGCACTCAAAGCACCTACACCCAAACCTGCATATCCTTTAAGAAAGCGGTTCTGGCTGAAGAAGTATTTGACTTGTGCCTTTATAGGGAACGCCTGTGTGTATCTGTATTGTGCAGCATTTATTGCCATGTTCTCATTAGGCCTGTAAGTCTGCTTTCCAATCTTCTGATAGTAGTTGTTGTAGGAGAGGTCAACGCCAACAGCAACATTGTCTGTTACAAAATATGCCCAGTTTATATTCATTCCTTCAAAGCTTGTATTGGAGATAAAATCCTTAGTTGCTCCCACTGGAATGTTCATTTGGTAATTGATGGAGTATATTTGTTTCATATTGCCATTGTAGGAATATGGTTGGGCATTGGCAAGCCCCATACAACCCACTATGATAGCCAATAGTAAAATTATTTTCTTCATAACTCAACGTATTAAATTATTTGGGAGGTAAAATTGTAAATACTTCATTGATGGCATCAGTAAGTTGTGCCTGATTGTGTGATCCGTTAAGGATGCTTCTTACAATGCCATGCCAGATGATAGGAACTGTCTGGTTCTTTACAAGTGACATGTCTGCCATTTCAATGATGATGGTACCGGTTGTATAGCTTGAAACAACTGTTGGCATAGGGTATGGATAGTATGGATTCCACGGATACCAAGGGTAGTTGTAGTAATCCCACCACCAGTCCCAGTCTGACCAATAACCGGGATATACAACCTTGTTTGTAGATTGGATATAACCTAAATCTACAAGGATGTCGGGACTCTGAGACGCTGTTGTTTGTGTGTAGCCCAATTTAGAGAGGTTCTGTGAAATTAGAGAGAAAATATTCTCTGAAATATCATTTTTCACCCTCTTCTTTTTGCCGTCAATAACAACAGACATGGAATCAGCCAATGCGTATGTTTTTAAATTCTGGAAATTTGCATCCGGAGATTTGTACGCAATTGTAAGAATCTGATCATTTGTCTCATTAAGGTCGCCTGGCCCCCAACTGCAGGAGGCAACCAATATGCTAATTAAAGCAATAACTGATAATTTAACTATTTTCATAATTCTTGTAATTATTAATGTTGCTATAATAACATATAAGTTTTGAGCTTGTTCAAAATCCTGCAATTAGACCTCTGTGTTGTGTAATACGTTGAATTTAAAACCGTTGCGGATTTTAGTAATCTCCCAAAGTCTCTTGAAGTTGAGCAAGAGCCTTCTCGGCCTCCTGAGGTTTAGGAGCTTTGCCGTGCCAAGCACAAGTGCCCTGCATGAAATCAACACCTTTACCCATATCTGTTTTCATAAGAATCATTACAGGCTTCTCTTCTTTGGCTCCAAGCTCTTTGGCTTGTTTGAATGCCGCAAGAATTCCATCCATATCATGGCCGTCAGCCACTATAACATTCCATCCGAAAGCTTTCCATTTCTGCTCAAGATCGCCAAGTCCAAACACCTCCTCGGTTGTACCATCAATCTGCTGGTGGTTCCAGTCGGTGATAGCTATAAGGTTGTTTGCCTTGTTATGTGCTGCAAATGCAGCTGCTTCCCAAACCTGTCCCTCTTCGCTCTCTCCGTCACCCATAAGCACATATACGTAGTTGGAATCGTTGTCAAGCTTTTTGCCCAATGCTGCACCAACTGCAACAGAGAGGCCCTGACCTAACGAACCTGATGCTGCGTATACGCCAGGAAGACCGGCTTCAACTGAAGGGTGGCCTTGCAATCTGCTTCCAAATACTCTGAATGTTGCAAGCTCTTTTACAGGGAAGTAGCCACTACGGGCCAAAACACTGTAAAATACTGGGGAAATGTGACCTGCAGAGAGGAAGAACATATCATTTCCTTTACCATCTCTGCTCCAATTTTGAGGAGAATGGTTAAGTTCACTGAAGAAAAGAGCAGTAAGAATATCTGTACTGCTTAGACTTCCACCGGGATGACCGCTTTGTGCTGCTGTAACCATTCTAATAATATCTCTTCTTACCTGAGAAGCTATATTATTGAGTTCTTGAGTTGTAGGCATAAAAAAAAATTTGATGATTTATTAGCAAATTTAGCTTTATTTTATATAAAAACAAAAATAGAGTATATTTGCAAACTGTTAATATTTATATATATTTTATAAGAATGAAGAATATACGTAACTTTTGTATCATAGCCCATATTGACCACGGTAAGAGTACTCTTGCAGACCGTTTGTTGGAGGCAACCAATACGCTCACTACAAGAGAGATGGAGAATCAGGTCCTTGATTCTATGGACTTGGAGAAGGAGAAGGGCATTACTATCAAAAGCCACGCTATTCAGATGGAGTATCTCCATAAAGGCGAAAAATATACACTTAATCTTATTGATACCCCGGGCCATGTTGACTTTTCGTACGAAGTGTCACGTGCAATTGCCTCTTGTGAAGGTGCATTATTGGTTGTTGATGCAACGCAAGGTATTCAGGCTCAAACAATTTCTAACTTATATCTTGCCCTTAACCATAATCTTGAGATTATTCCTGTTTTGAACAAGATAGATATGGATGCTGCTATGGTGGAGGTTGTGAAGGATCAGGTAATTGACCTTTTGGGTTGCGATGAGGAGGATATTCTTCTTGCCAGCGGAAAGACCGGTCAAGGTGTTCCTGAGATTCTTGAGGCTATTGTAAATAAGGTGCCTGCTCCTGTCGGCGATCCTCAAGCTCCACTTCAAGCTCTTATTTTTGACTCTGTATTCAACTCTTTCAGAGGAATTATTGCTTATTTCAAAGTTGAGAACGGTTCAATAAAGAAGGGTGACAAGGTGAAGTTCTTTAACACAGGAAAAGAGTATGTTGCAGATGAGGTTGGTGTGTTAAGGATGAAACTTTGTCCTAAAGATGAGATTAAGACAGGTGATGTAGGATATATCATATCAGGTATAAAGAGTGCGGTTGAGGTTAAGGTGGGTGATACCATTACAAAGGTAGATGCCCCTTGTGACGAGGCAATTGCAGGATTTGAAGAGGTAAAGCCAATGGTGTTTGCGGGAGTATACCCAATAGAGTCTGATGAGTATGAAGATTTGCGTGCCTCTTTGGAGAAGTTGCAGTTGAATGATGCTTCATTGGTGTTTGATCCAGAGTCTTCATTGGCTTTGGGATTTGGCTTCAGATGCGGTTTTTTGGGATTGCTTCACCTCGAGATTGTTCAGGAGAGATTATTCCGAGAGTTTGATATGGATTGTATAACAACTGTACCAAACGTGTCATATAAGGTATATACTACCCAAGGGGAGGAACTTGATGTTCACAACCCAAGCGGATTGCCTGCCCCAACACTTATTGACAGAATAGAAGAGCCGTATATTAGGGCTCAAGTAATTTCAAAGAGCGAGTTCTTTGGTCCAATAATGAAGTTGTGTTTAGACAAACGTGGAGTGCTTGTAAGCCAGCATTTCCTTACAAGTGAAAGGGTGGAGCTGAATTTTGATATCCCATTGGCAGAGATAGTATTTGACTTCTATGACAAATTGAAATCAATATCAAAGGGTTATGCCTCTTTTGACTATCACATTACAGGTTACAGGGATGCAGATCTTGTAAAACTTGATATACTTCTTAACGGTGAGCAGGTAGATGCGTTAAGCAGCCTTATCCACCGTGATCACGCATACGATTTTGGACGCAAAATGTGTGAAAAACTTAAAGAACTTATCCCTCGCCAGCAGTTTGACATTGCAATTCAGGCGGCAATTGGTGCTAAAATTATAGCAAGAGAAACAGTTAAAGCTGTTAGAAAGGATGTGACAGCAAAATGTTACGGAGGTGATATTTCACGTAAGAGAAAACTTTTGGAGAAGCAGAAGAAAGGAAAACGCAGAATGCGTCAGGTAGGTAATGTTGAGGTACCTCAAAGTGCATTTATGGCCGTACTCAAATTAGAGTAACGGCCATAAGCCTTTTTATAGTGGCAGGTGACTCATATCGTAGCGGACAATGTTGAGTTGGCCTTGGGATGTTTCAATCAAAAGGTATGCTTTCATTTCCTCTTCATCAACATTCATTACATATCTGAATTTTGGGGTGTTTTCTATTTCAATTGTGCCTATAGCACCTCCTTCCCAATTAAAAATAATTAGTTTTTTAGGGAATTCCTTACTTATAGATTCCGTCCAACTTGTATATATGTACTTGTTGGAAGCATTACCTCTTGGCGATATGCCAGGGAAATCTTGATTAATGCTTTTTGCTTTCAGTGACTCATTGGGTTCTATATAGCGCTTTATAGTTGATAGAGAGATATTGTCTTTTTTAAGGTCAAGAATTTCTATCTCTAAAGCTCCATTGGTATAAGTGAAACATTTTGTGTAATCAGGTTTTAAAATGACAGGTGTATCCCTTTTTGTTCCATCTCTATATCCAACAATGGTGTCTCCATTATTTTTCATTATTGAAAATCTATAATTTGAACCTTTGTAAAAATTCGCTGTTGAAAACAAGAGCGAATCCATAAAAGGATAAGCAAGACAGTTAAGCCTTTTTCCAAGGGGGATGCTTTCATATATGCTGCCATTTTTAAGAACCGAGTCTAAATTGAATTTTAGATTCTGTTTTGTGTGGCCTGTAATAAAATGGATTGATTTGTCTGTAAACCGATATGTCATATCGGAGTAATCCAACTCTCCAGGGCCTCTTCCAAAATTTCCAAAGCTCGTAATAAATATGCCGTTGGACTTGTTATAAACATATACTGATTTATCATCTAATGTGTTAAAGCAATTCAATAAAATTAATGAGTCAACAATAAACATTTCATTTACATCAGTACAAGGAATGTTGGATATTATGGTATCACCATCTTTTAGGGTTCCTAAATTCTTAAAGTCTGTTCCAAGGTAGGTATTGTTGCATGAAATACAAAATACAAGAAAGACTAATGTATAGAAAAGATTTCTCATAATGTTAGTAATTTGTATGGCAATCGGGACAGATGCCATGTATGTCGTATATAGTGCCTAATCCGGCTTTATTTGATTTGTATCCGCATATATAGCAATGGAAGTAACAATTCATTCCAGTCACGCAAATAGCTGCTGCGAACAATAAAATTGCAAAGATTTTAAAGTCTTGTTTTTCATAATTTGTGAATTAATAGGTGATTTTATAGCGGCAGGTGACTCATATCGTAGCGGACAATGTTGAGTTGGCCGTTTGAATTTTTGATGAGTATGTATATTTTCTTGTTAACTTCGTCAACATCTTTCATCCAGAAGAAATGGTTCTGGTTTTCAATAGTAACAAAACCTATGGCTTTACCTGTCCAATCAAAAATCAAGAGTTTGTTTGGACTACGGTCAATTCCTTTTGTCTTTAATGAATTTGTCCAACCTGCATAAATATATTTGTATTTAGCGCAAATATGACTTGATAACCCTGGGAAATCCTTATTTTTGACAGTTTCCGGATCAAGTACTCGTTCAGGATCAATATAGTTGATTTTATTCGCTAAATCAATTCTGTTTTGTGTCAAATAAAAGACTTCAGTCTCAAAATTTCCGTTTGTATAGGTAAATAGTTTGGAATAATCAGGACTTATAGCAAAAGGTGAGTCAATTTTTCGTGTGCCATCCCTATAACAAAAAATTGTATCTCCTTTTGGTCCCATGATGGCAAACCTGAAGTTGTGTTTTTTCCTGAAATCAAAATCTGAAATCAATAAAGAATCCTTGAATGAAAATATATCACTATTGGGACGGATGTCTAAAGGGATAGATGTAAAATGATTTACTCCTTTAATTATTGAATCAAGGAAGAATTTTATATTTTGAGAAGTATGGCCTGTGATAATCTGCAATATCCTTTCATCATATTTAAGGCTGCTATACGATAAATCTATTTCTCCGGGGCCTCGTCCTGTTGAGCCAAAGCTGGCGATAAAATCTCCGGTATTAATATTATAAACATGAATTAATTTATTGTCAAGAGTGTTAAAACAGTGGCACAAGGCAAGAGAATCAATGATATACATTCGCATTACCATGTCTGTTGGGATGTCATAAACAACGGTATCACCATTTCTCAACTCTCCTATATGAGGAAAATCAATGCCGGGGTATGCTTTCTGTTTTAAGTTTGTACAGGAAAGAGAAAAAGCAAGGACCGCAATGGAGATGATACATAAGTTGTGTTTCATGGCTAAACTTGTACTTTTTTAGTAGTTCATTAGTTGTTAGGGTTAATATAATTATAGCATTCCGGACATATTCCTGAAACATTCTCGGGATTACCTGATGCAACTTGGGTGGATTTATATCCACAAAGGGGGCAAATAAATTTGCACGCACTTGCCTCATAAGAACATTCTCCCCTTAATGTTCCTCCAAAATTATAGATCTTATCACTTGCCAACGCCTTTTTATTCAGTTCCAGAAATTTTTTGTACTCATTGTTTTGGGAAAGTGTAATTCCAGTCACGCAAATAGCTGCTGCAAACAATAAAATTGCAAAGATTTTTAAAGTCTTCTTTCCCATAATTTATCATTTTACAGTTAATTTCTCCAAAGTTATGAATATAATTGTAGCTTTGCAAAAAAAAAGATTATGAGGAGTTTTCTAATAAAAACAGTGTTATTTGTGGCATTACTTGTTCTTGCAAGTTGCAATAATGATAGTTATGATAAGATATTGAAAAGAGTAATAGGTAGTGAGATTGTAATTCCTCAAAATATTGTCAAGATTCCGGATACAACCACAAATTACAGGATAGACCCTCTGTCGAAATATAAACTTATACATTATGTGCCTGCGCAGGATTGCATAGACTGCTATATGAAATTTTTGGTGCCGTGGAAAGAGATATTTGAGCAATACTCTTCCCGACAGGATGTTTCAATCTATATTATCTTTAACACAGCAGATATATTTGACTTGACTATTTACAAGGAGAAATATAGTTTGAATTATCCGTTTTTCCTGGATCCGGATTCTCTGTTTATAAAAGCCAACAAAAGGTTAGTGTTCGATAATCCAGATTTAAATACAATTCTCACAAGGAATGATACACTTCTTTTATATGGCAATATTGAAAATATATCAATGAAAGAGTTGATGCTCAGGTGTATTTTATAGCGGCAGGTGACTCATATCGTAGCGGACAATGTTCTGTGCGCCTTGTTTGTTTTCTATTACAATATACATTTGATTCTCCTTGCTGTCATATTCCACTACCCAGTTGAATATCTCCACATTTTCTATATCTATCAACCCTTTTGCTATTCCGGTCCAGTCAAATACCAATATATCATTTGGTCTGTTTTCTTTTTTGATGTTTTCAGACCATCCGCAAAAGATATAATCATTTGTAGTGCATACATAAGATGTAATACCAGGGTAATTCTGTTCATCAATATATTCATCTTCCTTAACATATTCACGCAAATGTAATCTTTCAATGGAGTTTTCGGTTATCTTATATATCTCGGTTTCCAATTTGCCATTATTCCAAGTGAAAAAATGAGTTCTGGAAGGATTAAGATAAGGGAAAGAGTCTTTTCTTGTACTGTCTCTAAAGCAAAAAGTGGTGTCTCCCGTATGATTTATAAGAGCGAATCTATATTCATATCCCTTCCATCCATTGGCATCAGATATAAATAGAGAATCTTTGTAGCGATGTAGACCAGCATTGATTCTTTTATCACATATCTTGTAATATGTTACACCATTGGTATTATTATTGAGAAAAGAATCGATGCTGAATTTTATATACTTTGGAGTATTGAAAGTATTGTGATATAGCTCTCTTTGGCCTCTTTCAGCATATATCGGACTTAAATCCATTTCCCCCGGTCCATTACCAATTGTTCCAAAAGTCCTAAGGAGTTTTCCGGTAGATTTATTATACAGATAAAAGACATTTTTATCTACAGATTCATAGCAGCAAACTACAAGAATAGAGTCCATTACGTATAAATTCCTAACCATTACGCATGGAACATCTGCAATAATTGTATCTCCATTTTGCAGAACTCCCAATTTGGCAAAATTGGTATTAAGTTCCTTTTGGTAACCGCTGCAGGCTGTGATTATGCAGCATAATATGAAAAATGCAATAACTTTGCGCATAAGATATGTGAATGTTAATTGAAAAATCTTCCACATGAGGGGCAATTGCCAGAAAATGATGCAATATCACCTAAATATAATGATGTATAGGGTTCCTTGCAATGAGGACATGCAAAAGAACAATTATCCAAACCTCTATAACATCTGGCATTGATAGATCCATATCCAAAATCAGCAGGAACGCCCTCTTCTGCCAAAGCCTTTTTATTCAGTTCCAGAAACTTTTTGTACTCATTGTTTTGGGAAAGATGTAAGCCCAAAACAGATATTACTGTACTAACTATTGCTATGGTAATGACTTTAAATAAATTCTTTTTCATAATTAGTGATTAAGTGATAATTTTATAGCGGCAGGTGGCTCATATCGTAGCGGACAATGTTGAGTTGGCCGTTGGCGTTTTTTACTACAAGAAACAGTTGCTTGTTTTCCTCATTGATATTCATGATTCCTTCCAGTTTGTTCAGTTTTTCAATTGTTACATATCCTTTCGCTTTTCCATTCCAATCAAAAACGAGAATCTTGTCAGCTTGGATTGATTTATGTGGATTTAATGATACAGACCACGGTGTATAAATGTATTTGTCGGAAGGAAAAGGAAAATTTACAATACCGGGGTACTCTTTAAGTTTGATATGTTCTTCACTTATGGGTTTGTTAGGATTAATATATGAGGTCCTTGCAAAAAGCTTAATAGAATTTTTTGAAAGAGAAAATACTTCTGTTTCAAAATTTCCGTTGCTGTATGTAAAACATTTTGAGTAATCAGGTTTTAAAATTACCGGTGTTCTTTTTTGAGAGCCGTCTCTATAACACATAATTGTATCTCCAGTGGGGGACATTATGGCAAACCTGTAGAAGTCATTCATATATTTGGCTGCAGATGAAAAGAGAAGGGTATCTATAAAAGAGTATTGGTCTCCACGTAATTTTGATTTCAAATTAATAGAATGTCCCCTCAAATTGCCATTCATAACAGAATCAATGTTGAATGTAATATTTTGTCCATGATCAGTAATAAATTGAAATACTCTCAGATCTCGTTGATAGCTTACTTCTACAAAGTCTACCTCTCCGGGGCCTCTACCATATTGGGCAAAGCTTGTAATTTTTTTACCGTTGTAGGAGTGGTACACTTGGAGTAATTTTTCATCCAAAGTATTGTCACAATGTAAAACAATTAGTGAGTCAACTAAATGAATACTTCTGATATTTGTGCATGGTACATCATATATAACAGTATCTCCATTTGATATGGTTCCTATAAATTTGAAATCAATACCTGGATATTTTTCGGAAGTATTACAAGAGTAAAGCAGAAAAGCCGCTATAATAATGTTGAATATAATATTTTTCATAGCAGATTTGTTTAATTTGTGTGGATATAAGAACAATATATACATATACCGCTAATATCATATGGATCTCCTAAAGATGATAATCTGCCCGATTCAAAACCGCACCCCCGACAGACGTATTCGCATTTGCCGGATAGGATAGAGCATTTTCCGTATGCGCCGTTGCCAAACAGATATTCTTTTTCCGTAGCCAACGCCTTTTTATTCAGTTCCAGAAATTTTTTGTACTCGTTGTTTTGGGAAAGTGTAATTCCAGTCACGCAAATAGCTGCTGCAAACAATAAAATTGCAAAGATTTTTAAAAGTCTTCTTTTTCATAATTTGTGAATTAAGAGGTGATTTTATAGCGGCAGGTGACTCATATCGTAGCGGACAATGTTGAGTTGGCCTGATTTTGTTTCAAGTGGGATGTAAATTATTTTATCCGCCTCATTGACTTCAATTACATATCTGAAAGCAGGATTGTTTTCTATGGCAATTGTGCCAACTGCAACTCCATTCCAATCAAATACTATTAACTTATTGGGAAATGCCTTGCTGAGAGATTTTGTCCAGCCGGAATAGATATATTTATTACCGGCTTTGCTAATATCTGTGATGCCAGGATAATCCTGATTGATTCCTGTGCCTTCCAATTTCTCTTCTGGTTTAATATAGCGTTTTACAGAGGCCAGTTTGATAGAATTTCTGGTCAAATTAAATACTTCCGTTTCAAGTGCTCCATTTGTGTAGGTAAATAATTTTTTGTAGTCGGGTTTTATCACTACGGGGGTACGCCTTTTTGTGCCATCTCTGTACCCAATAATTGTGTCTCCATTACTTTTCATTATAGAGAATCTGTAATTAGCTTCTTTAAAGAAATTGGCAGTTGATAGCATTAAAGAGTCTGAAAAAGGGTATACATCGCAATTTAATCTATTGCATAAGGGGATAGATGTAGGAGTATAATTCCCATTGAGAATGGAGTCAATATAAAATATATTATGCTCAAGAGTATGAGATGTTACAAAATGGAAAGATTTGCTATCTGGCCTAAATGTCATATTACAAAAATCAAGTTCACCGGGTCCTCTGCCAATATTGCCAAAGCTGCAAATAAACTTGCCGTCTTTTTCATTGTATACGTATGCAAATTTATTATCAATAGTATTGAAACATTGTAAGACAATTAATGAATCAACTACATACATCTGTACTATAGCAGTGCAAGGGATGTCTGTAATAATGGTATCTCCATTTATGATTGTTCCCAAGTTTTTAAAGTCTGTTCCAATATATTTTGGTTCATTTTCACATTGAGTAAAAAAGAAAATTGAAGCAATACTAACTAGTGTATAAAAAAAGTTTTTCATAATGGTAGTTTAATAAAGATGTCCACAACCAGGGCATGTGCCGTGTACTTCAATAGCCGTACCCACACTTACTTTAGGTGATTCATAGTCACAAAATGAGCAAACAAAGAAACAGGTGTAGCCAAAATTTGAACAATACCCATTCAATCCTCCTCCAAAACTATATTTTTTCCCCTCTTCTGCCAACGCCTTTTTATTCAGTTCCAGAAATTTTTTGTACTCATTGTTTTGGGAAAGTGTAATTCCAGTTACGCAAATAGCTGCTGCAAACAATAAAATTGCAAGGATTTTTAAAGTCTTCTTTCCCATAATTTATCATTTTACAGTTAATTTCTCCAAAGTTAAGGATATAATTGTAGCTTTGCAAAAATGCTGTCGGGAGGAGTTATGAAAATATTATTCAGGCTATTTGTTGTCTCATTATCTTTTTTTCTGTTGTTTATGGTGGTGAGAATCTTCTTGTTTGACTGGTATGTTGTTGGTTCAAACTCTATGTTGCCAACTTTGAAGAGTGGTGATGTGGTGTTTGTGAGCAAACTCTCAAAGATAAGGCGTAATGATATGGCCGTCTTTTATTTGAATGATAATGTAACGGCTGTGGTAAAGAGGTGTGTTGCTGTGCCTGGAGATACAATTGGTATGGAGAATGGCTATTTCAGGTTGGCAAATGGTGGGCAGACGGGTTTGCTACAGAGTCAGAAGAGGCTTTCTTATATGTCTGAAGAGTCTGGAGCAATAAAGAACTTCGACCCAATTTATTTGCCCAAGAAAAAAGAGAGTAATCCTCAAACAAAAGAGATTTATGCAGAGGATTACTACTATTTTTGTGGCGATAATCTTACCAATTCCATTGATTCCCGCAATTATGGTCCTGTGGCCTCAAATCAAATTGAGGGGCGGATAATCTTTGTGTTGGGGTTATAAGTTTTTAGGTGAATAGAGGGTATCCCACCAGGTTGGATCATCCTGAAGCCATTTGGCAAACCAGGCCCAGATTGTATTTTGCCATTGTATACGTTGCCCATACTCTTTAATGTGATGGTCCTGGCCTGTAACAAGCACCATTGCAGTCTCTTTACCAAGAAGCTTCAATGCTGTAAACATTTGAATACTCTCTCCTACAGGTACATTTTTGTCTGAATCTCCATGAACAAAAAGGATAGGGGTATTAATCTTGTGTGCATTAAAGAGTGGACTCTGTTTAACATAGAGGTCAGGGTTGCTCCAAGGGTAGTTATTGGCCATTGAAACTTCGCTGTATGAGTAACCCCAGTAGCCTTCTCCCCAATAGCTTGTATGGTCGCTTATGCCGGCGTGTGAGATGGCTGCCGCAAAAATATCTGTTTGTGTCTGCAGATATTGTGTCATAAATCCTCCGTATGAGGCTCCAATGCAACCAATCTTTTTATCATTAATGAATTTATGCTCCATACAGAATGCTATTGTACCCTCGATTATATCCTCTGCGGGGCCTTGGCCGGCACTATTTACGTGGCGTGCAGCAAACTCCTGTCCGAAGCCTGTTGCTCCGCTTGGATTTACCACGTAAACCACATAACCTAAGGCTGCATATGCGTGATGAGGATAACGGCTCTCAAAATTACGGCTGGTAGGGCTGCATCCGCCGTAGTAATTTACAATTAGGGGATATTTTTTTGATGCATCAAAGTGAGGTGGAAGATAGTAACGTCCGTTTATGGTGTCGCCCTTTGAGTTTACAAAATCCCAGGCTATGCACTCTCCAAGCTCAATGCCATCTAGAATCTCTTTGCTCAAATCCTCAACAAGAGTGGTACGCATCTTTTTAAGGTCAACTATATATGAACGGTCAGAGTTTGAGGCTCCCTGACCATAATATGCCATAGCAGGAGCTGTTTTTGCAATGGAGATACCATTTACAAGCTCTTCGCCGGCTTCAAGTTGTTCAATTTTTCCAGACTCAGGATCCATTTTGTAGAGGCTTATCAGATCTCTGTTCTCTGCAGTAAAGTATATGAAACCATCATGGCCATTCCACTGGTGCTGCTGTACATTAGGATTGAAATCCTTTGTCATAGCTCTTACATTTTTGGTACAAGTGCTTGTATTCTTTGCGCCACTATTTGTTAAATCAATTATATATAACTGATAATCATACATATTTGGAGTCTGTCCATCTTTTACATTCAGGCCAACCCCATCAAATGACTCAGGAGAGCCGCAAACAAGAATCTTCTCCCCGCAAGGCGAGAATTGTGCAGCATTTATAAAGCCATCCTTCTCAACTATAGGCTCTGCCTCGTTTGTTTCAATGTCAATTTTATATATGGAGTAGAGTGTTGTAGGGCGTTTGGCAAGGCGTTCTTCGCTCTTCATAACCAGGATGTGGCGACCATCATCAGAGATGTCCAGAACTCGGGAGCTGTTGTAACCAAAAGTAATAGGCTGCATTATGCCTGTGGCCAAATCATACTTTGCAAGGTATGAGCGGCTTCTCCAGCCCGGTTGTCTGTCATCAGGTTCAAGTACCTGATAAATCTCCTTTTTCTCGGCAGGAGCCTCCTGCGACAAAGTGTACAAAAGGTATTTTTCAGTAGGGTCTATCTGGAAATGACCGTCGGGAAGGGAGTGGGCAAAAATCTCCTCTTTGCCGCTTGCTGCATCAAAAGTTACAATCTCCTTGCCTCCGATTCCTTCTCTTGTGTAGTAATACCTGTCTGATTTGGGCATCCAGCCCAAAGACTTTTCTGTGCGTGCAACAATATTTCCTGTGGCCAACTCTTTTACAGTGGTTTGGTAGTTCGTTTCACCCCCTTCAAGAG